>CAZJOY010000195.1:0-8147 GCA_964547705.1 uncultured Methylobacter sp.
TATACCTTTTCTCCTGTCAATGGAGAGATAGCGCGATTGGCCTGGGGGGCGCATCGCGCCCCATTTTCAAATACCAAAAAATCACGGGGGCATTCTTAATGCATTCCAACGGACAATTCAGTTCGATAATCAAAATATCCAATACGAGATTAGGCTCCGAAATGGGGCGCGATGCGCCCCCTACCGGGCTATGCTCACCACACACCCTACGGCCCTTGGATTTTATGAACAGAATTTCGTCATGTAATCAGCCGGATTTATATCATTATTGCTAGTTTTCAAATCATCTGACATCAAGTGTTCCAAATTTCGCGGCGCAATAGCTCCAAATACGAAGCGCTCAATTCCGGCATCTTTAAGCTTATTCGCAAATTGATCATTTTTATTACGAAAGAATGTCGAATAATAATATCGTGTTGCCCCTGCTATTAGGTCGGCGACTTGAAGAGCAGGATATTGTTTCGAGTTTCCAGAACGCAGTTCTTTAACTTTTAAAGGAAATTTAAATTTTCTTTGTCCGTAGCCTATTTCCATCGGTGAAATCGAACTATCCATCATTTTCATGAAAATGGGTTGCGATGCTGTAATGGGTTTTGATTCGTCATAGATAACGATAGGCGCTTCATCTAACTGTTTTTCCCATTCAGTTAAATGACAAAAGAACGAACTAATGGCTGGGTCTATAGCGTATTTTTTGTCAATGCCGTTGAGAATATCATCTATAAAACGCTCCGCATAAATGTAAGGGGCTAGCATGGATTTATGTTTTTCATCTGTGCAGTTATGGTATAGCACTTTAGCGCTATCGAAAAACTTACTTTTGGATTCGCTGGATGGATTTCTGACCATTTCAACAAAACTGGCCAGAAAGTCATTAAATTGTTGTTCAACACAAAAATGCGGCACTGAATGCCAATGCAAATTCGCTAATACAATATTGCCGCTATTTTTATAAATATCGATTCCATTCCAACGCATAAGCGTTTCTTCTATGATGTCAACAAGTTGAGTAATTACATTGAAACGCTTATGCACAATCATCGTTTTCACACGCTTTTCAGAGTGTATTGGCGAACAAACGAAATCGAATATCTTTCTTCGCCCTGATTCGCTGCCTTGAAGACTACTGAATTTCGCTTCGGAAGCTTGATGTGATGAAACCAAGAGCAAAAGCTCCGAGCATTCATCTAGATTGTAATCTACCGATGCAAGCGTAAAGATCGGTTGATTAGCATCTAATAAATGCGCTCCCGTATTATGTGACTCATCGAAGAAAATTATTGGTGTTGTCATTGGGCGCACTGTCTAACGTAGAGCTAACCGGGCGCGGCCCGGAAAGCCAAAAAACAAAACCGCATTATAACCGCGCTCCGGTTGAGCGCCATGTTAGCGAAGTAACCACCTAAAGCCGGAAGGTGTTTAAAAGACGCTCATAAAATATTATTGTATATTCAATCACTTAAAATGAGCGCCTTGAGAGATTTTGGTGCTACGTTACTCACGGAATAACCACCTTCGACACCTGAATTTGTGAGAGCAAATCACTCGACAAATGGATATTGGGAATATCAACGTCAAGGAATTTTGTGTGTCCACGTTCCGCCGACTCCATGACTGCACAGTTCTGTAGGCCGGAATAAGTCGATTCGAGCGATAGCGAGAACCGGTGTTTCCGGCAAACACTACTCAAATCCGCCGGAAACGCCACCTCGCGCTACACGCTTGGATGGCCTTACTTATGCCCTGTGGGTATTCCTGCCTACCTCCAAGCCAACGTCCATGTGCTTAACTTAATGGCATTGACGCGGAGCGTGGGAACGATAAAAGGCTGGGCATTGATAGGTAGTGATACGAATATTTTTGGATTTTTCAGCATGTTATAAATTTTCGGACGCTGAGCTATCGTCGGCAGAGTCAGCAGTAGGGTACGCACTGCATACCCTACAACTGCTTAACGTTACGTATCAATGCTCATTTTTCGCTTCCACGGTCGCCAGGTCCACTGTAAGGAGACATAGATGGCAAAGATTCTGATTGTTTACTACAGCATGTACGGCCATATCGAAACGATGGCTAAAGCGGTGGCCGAAGGTGTGCGTAGCGTCGAAGGCGCCGACGTCATTATCAAACGCGTGCCCGAGCTGGTGCCGGAAGAGGTCGCAAGAAAAGCCGGCGCGAAGCTTGATCAGGAAGCGCCGATTGCGACGGTGGACGAGCTGCCGGACTACGATGCGATTATCTTCGGATCGCCAACGCGTTTCGGCAATATGTGCGCGCAGATGCGCAACTTCCTCGACCGGACCGGCAAGTTGTGGGTGAACGGCAATCTAATCGGCAAGGTCGGCAGCGTGTTCACGTCCACGGCGACCCAGCACGGCGGGCACGAAACCACAATCACCTCGTTTCATTCCACCTTGCTGCATCATGGCATGATCATCGTCGGCGTTCCTTATTCCTGCCAGGAGATTCTGAACATGAATGAAATCACTGGCGGCTCGCCTTATGGCGCGGGAACGCTGGCCGGAGCCGATAATAAGCGCACACCTTCGGAGAACGAACTGAAAATCGCCCGTTTCCAGGGCGTTCACGTTGCAAAAATAGCGATCAAGCAAAGCCCCGCTTAGCAGGCGCTTGCAATAGGGCAGGGCCAACAATTCCAAACTTGGATATCGCCATGATGGATGATCGAAAAATAGCTCCGCTGAACTACTTTCTGCATAGTTACGGCCCGGCTTCAATGCCTACGATGTATTTGGGATGGGTGTTTGTCGCGGTTTTAATTGCAATCTTCTTGGTCGTCGCACTGCTGCTGCTTTGGGCCGTCCTTCATAAACGCTCGGCCGCGGATTCCCTGGCAATAAGATGCGCGGATCAAGGCATGCGATGGATTTATATCGGAACCGGCCTATCTACCTGCATTTTATTTGCGATGGCTATTTATATGCTGGTGACGTTGAATGCCGTCGCCAAGCCGACACGCGCTCCGGCGCTGACTCTGACCGTCACCGGCTACGATTGGTGGTGGAAAATCGAGTATGAAGACGACGATCCAAGCCGCCGCTTTGTGACCGCAAACGAAATACATATTCCTGTCGGCCAGCCGGTCCTGATCAAGCTGAAAAGCGCCGATGTGATTCACGCTTTTTGGGTGCCGGTGCTGGCCGGAAAAACGCAAACGATTCCGGGGCTGACCAACCGGCAATGGATTCAAGCCGATGTCGAAGGCATCTATCGTGGAGAATGCACGCAATTTTGCGGGGTGCAACATGCTCATATGGGCTTCGAGGTTGTCGCGCAAGTAGAGGATGAGTTCAGGGCATGGCAAGACGCCCAGCGCAAAGAGGCCGTAACCGGCGCCTATGTGATGGCCGGACAGAAAATTTTCCTGGATCAGTGCGCAGGGTGTCATACCGTTCGCGGAACCGAGGCGGTGGGGCTGCACGCGCCGGATTTGACGCATTTGAACTCGCGCCGTTTGATTGCCGGCGGATTATTAACCAATAGCCCGGATCATTTGGTGCAATGGATTACCCATGCCCAGCAGCTCAAACCGGGCGCGCGCATGCCCAGCATGGTGTTAACGGCGGCGGAGATCGGCGCGCTGTCGGCATTTTTATCGACACTGAATTAGGAAGGAACGCCCGCCATGACCGATGCCGCTCAAGAACCGTCCGACTCCAGTCTTACCCGCGTACCCGAAATGGGCTCTGCGCCAATCGGGTCGGCGGCCGAACGCCGTCTTGCCGAACTATGGGAATCGGCGCCCGGATGGCGCGGCCGGTTATCGACAGTCGACCATAAAGTCATCGGCATCCGTTACCTGGTTACTGCATTTATTTTTTTGCTGATGGGCGGCATCGAAGCGCTGATTATGCGCCTGCAACTTGCTCGGCCTGACCAAACCCTGCTGACGCCGGAACAGTACAACCAGCTGTTCACGATGCACGGCATTACGATGATTTTTTTGTACTCGTTGCCGGTACTGTCGGGCTTTTCGAACTATTTATGGCCGCTGATGCTGGGCTCGCGCGACATGGCGTTTCCGCGTCTTAACGCTTTTTCTTATTGGGTTTTCCTGTTTGCCGGTATCTTTTTATATTGCAGCTTTCCTCTCGGACAAGCGCCGAACGCCGGCTGGTTCAACTATGTGCCTTTTTCCGGGCCGGAGTACAACACCGGTCCCAACATCGACGTTTACGCGCTCGGCATGGTGTTGCTCGGGATTTCGACAACCGTCGGGGCGATCAATTTCATCGTCTCATTGTTTAGAACGCGCGCTCCGGGCATGTCGATAGGCCGCGTGCCTATCCTGGTTTGGGGAACGTTAACCGCCGCAGTCGCGAATGTGTTCGCGGTTCCTTCGGTCAGTCTGGCCTTCTTCATGTTGTGGCTGGACCGGCAAACCGGTACGCATTTTTTCGATATGTTAAACGGCGGCAAGCCGCTGCTTTGGCAGCACTTGTTCTGGATGTTCGGCCATCCCTGGGTTTATGTGGTCGTGCTGCCGGCGATGGGCATCGTTTCCGACGCGCTGCCTACGTTTTGCAGGCGTCCGTTAGTCGGCTACTCGGCGGTCGCGCTGTCGACGATGGCGACAATGTTGCTCGGCTTCGGCGTCTGGATACATCATATGTTCGCGACCGGCTTGCCGCCGCTGGCGCTGTCGTTTTTCGGCGCGACCAGCTTGGCGATTTCGATTCCGAGCGGCGTCGCGGTGTTCGCATGGATTGCGACGATTTGGCTGGGGCGGCCGGTATTCAATACCGCGTTCCTGTTCTTTGCCGGTTTTGTGATTTTGTTTGTGATCGGCGGATTTTCCGGTGTGATGACCGCAGCCGTACCGTTGGATTTGCAGCTCAACGAAACCTACTTCATTGTTGCGCATTTGCATTACGTGCTGCTGGGCATCAACGTGTTTCCGGTGGTCGGAGGCATCTATTATTGGTTCCCGAAATTCTTCGGACGGATGATGAATGAAACGCTGGGCAAATGGAGTTTCTGGGTCATGTTCATCGGCTTTAATCTGGGTTTCTTCCCGATGCATGTGCTGGGCCTGTTGGGCATGCCGCGCCGTATCTATACCTATTCGCCGCACATGGGCTGGAGCACGGTCAATATGATCACGTCGGTCGGGTCGTTTATTTTTGCGGCCGGTATTTTGATATTCCTGGTCAATATGTTTATCAGCTTGAGGCGCGGCGCATTGGCGGTTGCAAATCCCTGGGATGCGCCGACGCTGGAGTGGGCCGTGCCGTCGCCGCCGCCGGTTTACAATTTTGCGGTGATTCCATTGGTCGCCAGCCGCCATCCGTTATGGGAGGATAGGCTTGATGAAGGCGCAGGGCGGTCCAGTCTCGATCAGGGTTATTTATTGATGGAAGGGCGGGAGACAATCGGCACGACAGCGCTGGACGCGATACCGGACGTTATCCTGAAAATGCCGGAAGATTCTTATGCGCCTTTTTTCCTGGGACTGTTCAATGCCTTGCTTTTTGTCGGCTTGTTGCTGCATTGGCGGGATTTTACAGTGTTGATGGTCTTGGCTTGCAGCGTGTCGCTGGTAGTATGGATGTGGCCGAGGAAGGCCCTGATACAGCGTGTGCCGGACTATGATAAAGGAGCGGCTCATGGCTGAAACGATACCACTGGACCGGGCGTTGCCGGTCGGCAGCGAAGGCAAACGTTCCGGCGGCTGGTGGGGTGTGCTGGCATTGATCGCCACTGAAGCTTCGTTGTTCGTCTACTTGCTGTTCAGTTATTTTTATCTGGCATCCCAAACCGAACAGCACTGGCCGCCCGAGGGCTTGCCGGCTTTGTTCGTGCCGGGCATCAATACCGTCATATTGCTGACCAGCAGCGTATGCGTATGGGCCTGCGAGCGTTGCCTTCAGCGCTCAATGATGGGCTGGAGCATGACATGGATGGCGTTGGCGCATATTCTCGGGGTTATCTTTGTCGCCGTTCAGCTGAGCGAGTGGAGCAAAAAGACTTACAACATGACATCGAATCTATATGGATCGTTGTATTTCACGATCACCGGATTTCATATGCTGCATGTGATTGTCGGAGTGGTCATTCTAATGGTGTTGCTGCTTTGGATCGCGCTCGGCTATTTCGACCACCGGCGCTATGCGGCCGTCACGATAGGCGGACTGTACTGGCATTTTGTCGATGTGGTCTGGCTGTTCGTATTTACGACGTTGTATTTGTTGCCTTACGTTGGCTAGGACAGGCTATGAACTTTTCCGCCAATCATCCCTCTGTTGAAGCACCGGCTTCCGGTCTAAGCTTGGCAGCGATGATCTGGCTATGGCTGGGTTTGCTGGGCGCTCCGGCCGCATGGGTTGCACAGCTATTATTGAGCGAGCCGTTTGCCGCGTATGCTTGTTATCCTCACGACGTGCCGTTGTCCGCGCCGATTTTGAAAAGCTTGCCTGTCGTGTTGACCGCGATCAATGCCGGGTGCTTTGCACTTGCCGTACTGTCCGGTTTTGCTGCCTGGATCTCATGGAAACGGTTTGAGCACGTTCAACCTGGAGAAGATAGAAACCATTTCCTGGCCAAATTAAGCATGCTGTCGAGTTTTATCTTTATTGTTGCGGTGATATTCAACATCAGCGCCGTTTTGCTGGTGCCGCCATGCAGCCCATGGTTTTAACGAAAGTTGCCCGTATCCTGAATAACGCGCTAATTAAAGCCGTCATCTACGTTTTGCCGAGTCTCGTTATCGCCCAACCCATCAATCTTGCCGATGTTAACCGGGGAGCTTACTTAGCCAGGGCAGGGGACTGTGTGGCCTGCCATACTGCGGGGCCTCAGGCTCCACTGTTTGCGGGAGGCGTGGCGCTTAATTCCCCTTTCGGCAAGATTTACTCGGCAAACATTACGCCGGACCTGGTCAACGGTATCGGCCGTTACACGTTGTATGATTTTAGCCGCGCGGTCCGCAATGGCATTGACAAGGATGGTAGCCGCCTTTACCCGGCGATGCCTTATCCGTCGTTCGCAAAGATAAGCGATGAGGATATTCGTGCGCTTTACGCCTATTTTATGACTGAGGTGAAGCCCGCCGATTACAAACCGGCCGAAACGAAATTGCCTTTTCCGTTCAATATACGCTGGAACCTGATTTTTTGGGATGCGCTGTTTGTCAGAAACGAACCCTATCAACCGCGTAACGATCGTGACGCGCAATGGAATCGCGGCGCTTACCTGGTACAGTCTTTAGGGCATTGCGGTACTTGCCATACGCCTCGCGGCCTTGCGTTTCAGGAACAGGCTTATACCGAATCGTCGCCGTGGTATTTAACCGGAAATGCCTTGGACAACTGGTTTGCGCCTAATCTGACCGGAAACTTCGCTTCCGGCTTGGGCCGCTGGTCCGAAGACGATATTGCCTCATTCCTGGCGACCGGTCACGGCGGGCAGACCGCAGCATTCGGCAGCATGGGAGAGGTCATTGAAAACAGTACGCAATATTTGCAGAAAGAGGATCTGGGCGCGATTGCGCATTACCTGAAATCGCTCCCCGCTCACGACGAAACCGCCTCGTATAAACCGGATTTGCCCGAGGTGGCGATGGCGTCATTGGCCCTGATCACCGGCGAGTTCGAGCGTCCCGGCGCAGGCCTTTATCATGCCTTTTGCGCTAAATGCCATAAAGAAACCGGAGACGGCGAGTTGGGCAAATTTCCAAAACTGGCCGGAAATTCGAGCGTTCTTGCCAAAGATGCGACATCGCTGATTCACCTGCTACTGGAAGGCAGCAAGACAGTACAAACGACGGAAGGACCTAAGCCTGAGGAAATGCCGGCTTTTTCGGGAAAATTCTCCGACCGGCAGATCGCCGACGTGCTTAGCTTTATTCGTAATAGCTGGGGGAACAAGGCGGCTCGGGTCACGCCGCGTGAGGTAACGTTATTGCGACATAAACTGCAACCCGGACCGAATCGTAAACCGGCAGATGATCGGTAATTTCAAGCTGTTGCCACTGTTTTTCAAGATTGCAGCTATGCAAGGCCAGTATTAGCGCTATGCAAAGCCATTTCAGGGTTCGTGATAGGGGCTGTCCGTTACACATTTGACATGTCTCGATTAAGGATTTGATTAAAAACAACTTCCCAGAATCACTGTTTTCGGTCATCAAG
>CAZJOY010000196.1:0-8099 GCA_964547705.1 uncultured Methylobacter sp.
TTCACCACGAAGACACGAACGACTGCACGGATGCAGGAGGTAGAGCACCAAAAGTAGGCGCCTCTAGGCGACGCAGGAGCAGTTGCCGAGAACACAAAGAAAAACAATTACTTATAAAGCAATGTACTGGAAACTTCGCGTCCTTCGTGCTTTCGTGGCGAATTTTTTGATTTTGTTCTAAAACGAATACTTTCACAGTCTCTTGATCTTGGGAAACAGCAAAATATTATGTTCGGTACTCACGACTTACTACTCTTCATTCTTTCCGGGTTGTTGCTGAATATCACGCCCGGTGCAGACTCGCTCTACATTATTACGCGTAGCATAAGCCAAGGTTCGCGTGCCGGTATGGCCGCCGCCTTTGGCATTGGCGTCGGGTGTTACGTTCATATTTTTGCAGCAGCCATTGGGTTGTCCGCGCTTCTTGCCACGTCTGCGGCAGCCTTTACTACAGTTAAGCTGGTTGGTGCCGTGTATCTGCTCTACATGGGGATTTCCCTTGTCCGCAGTACTCCGCCGACATATGACTCCCAGGTTGCGGTAGCTCTCGCGTTACCGAGCACCATCTTTTGGCAAGGTTTTCTCACCAATGTACTGAACCCTAAAGTGGCGCTATTTTTTCTGGCTTTCGTTCCGCAATTTATTGAGCCGTCAGCGACAAATAAAGCCCTGGCCTTTATCTTCCTTGGGGCTATCTTCAACTTCACCGGCACAGTCTGGTGTTTGTTCCTTGCTTGGTCTGCTGCGCATCTGCGTTGCCGGGCGTCTCAAGGCGGACACGCTTTCATGTGGCTCATGCGGGGTGTGGGCAGTCTGTTTATTTTCTTGGGGTTAAAACTTGCTCTCAGCAAACAGAGCTAACTCACTTATGTGCATCGGCATTCTCTTGCCCTCATCGCGCCCGGATCGCAATGCGTTCGACACTGCATGCATGCCGCTTGTTAATTTATAGCGCTTTAATTTAATAAATTGAAAATGATCAAAGTACAACGACTTGGAAAACGGCGAGGGCAGCAAACCGTGTTCCGTCAACTCGATTTTACTTGGGATACTCCGGATATCATCTGCATCATCGGGGCTAACGGTTCAGGTAAAACCACTTTGTTGTCCATGCTGGCCGGTGTGATGCCGCCGGATGTAGGCGATGTTTTGGTACAGGGCCGTAGCCTGATCGATCAACATCATAGCGCAGTACAGTTAATATCCTATGTGCCGGACAATTGCCCGATTTACGCCTTCATTACCGGCCGCGAATGGCTGGCGTTCACCAAATCTATCAGGGCCTTTGCACCGAACATTGAGCGGGCTTTGCTTTCCGGCTTCGGACTGGAGCCGTATTTGGATTGCCGCTTTGGCGCTATGTCGCTAGGCACGGCCAAGAAGTTTCTACTGACTTCTGCATTGATGTGTAGCACACCTGTGCTGATTCTTGATGAGCCGACTAACGGTTTGGATAAAAATTCGTTTGAAGTTCTTTGCTCACATTTGGATCAGCGTAAGACTGGCGGCTTGGTCGTGCTCAGTTGTCTTGACCAAGCGCAGCAAAGTCAACTCGGTGCCCGGCCGGTGGCGCTAAGCAGTTTGGAGCTTTTATAACAATGCATCGGGAAGGCGGCATACGCGGCGCTAAAATATTTGGCCTGCTGTTCTGGTGGCGAATGCGCTACTTTGCCGTCGAGACGTTCCGCTTACTGGTTCGACGTTGGCAAGGCACATTGTTCCTGTTGTTGATGGCCTCCCCTGCCATGACACCGTTAATCGCGCAATTGCACATATTGGGCATGCCGGTGTTGTCGCTATTGGAACCGGGCCATTTTAAAGAATCTGCCGGTTTGTGGCTGCTGTTATTGGCGCTTGCCTGGGGCTGGAGCGCTTTGCAAGCCGGGGCTTTAAGCGGTGGCACGGGCTGGCAGTATTTGTCTTTGCCGTTGGCGCCTCGTCGGATACGGTGGCTGAATCTTGGCGTGCTGACGGTTATCGATCTGCCGTTGCTACTGCCTTTTGGTGCCGCAGAGTTTACCTTGTTGCACAAGTTTGGCACGCAGGCATTCCCGTCCGCTGTTGCGGTGGCGGCTCTGGCTATGCAGTTGCCTGTTGTGCAGTTACTTGCTCAGCAACGTTGGACCGGCATTGCTTATTGCCTAGTTACCGATATTGCAGGTTTGGCTGCAAGCGCTACCGGCAAGTCAATCTGGCTGCTGGCGCTTGCCGTGCTGGTTGGCGACCTACTCGGGTTGAAATCTTCAACTCAAGTTCCCCGTGCAAGCAGGCTTCGATCTATCAATCCGCCTCCTTGCCTGCTTTTGCACACCGAATATGGCCGCTCGCGAAACATCGCAGCAATCAACCTGCGTTATCTGTTCGGCTCTTTTCAGTTTGGCCGCTATTTGGGACTGCTGTTTTGTATTACCTTGCCTGTCGCGCTGCACGAGTTACTATGGACGCGCGACCTCAGCCCTGCCGCCATGCTACTGATACTGAGTTTGGGCTTGATACCGCTGGTGCTACACACCGCGGGTCTGGTCTTCGATTTACAGCGCCTGCATGCGCCGATGACGCCGCTGCATACGGTGCATGGTCTCGGCGCGACTTGGTTGCGCCGTGTTAATTCAGCGGTGCTTCAAGCCGTGTTCCTGGTGTTCTGCTTGCCCATGATGCCGGCGCTTTTGCTGCATGGCCGATGCTGGCAAGCACTAACGGCGCTGCCGATTGGAATGCTGATGCTTGCTGCATGCATACAGTTGAACTATTGGAAAGTTGATCGGGCAATTAAGCGATAGCTATCAGGGAGTGGGCAGAAGTAGCCTGGATGGAGCTTTGCGGAATCCGGGGTTTCGTAGCCCCAATCATCCCGGATTCCGCTACGCTCCATCCAGGCTACTCGCTTTAAATCAATTGTCCCTTGCCCTTATTTTCGCTCGACTTGTGAAACGTCCCTAATCGCCCCTTTAGCAGCCGACGTGGTCATGGCGGCATAAGCCCTGAGCGCGGCGGACACTGTCCTTTTACGGTCGACCGGCTTCCAGGCCTGCACACCTTTAGCTTCCATTCCGGCACGGCGTTGTTCCAGTTCTTCCACTGATACTGCCAAGTGGATACGGCGGTTGGGAATATCAATCTCGATGGTGTCGCCTTCTTCGACCAATCCAATCGCGCCGCCTTCGGCCGCTTCAGGCGAGGCGTGGCCGATAGAAAGCCCCGAGGTGCCGCCGGAGAAGCGTCCATCGGTCAACAGGGCGCAGGCTTTGCCCAAGCCCTTGGACTTCAGATAGCTGGTCGGGTAGAGCATTTCCTGCATTCCCGGCCCGCCCTTGGGGCCTTCGTAACGGATAACAACGACGTCACCGGCGACGATTTCGTCATTCAGAATAGCTGCCACGGAAGCATCCTGGCTTTCAAAAATGCGGGCACGGCCTGTGAACTTGAGGGAGTTGTCGTCCACACCTGCGGTCTTAACGATGCAGCCATCCAGCGCAATGTTGCCGTGCAATACGGCCAAGCCGCCGTCCTGCGAATAGGCATGCGCTTTGTCGCGGATGCAGCCTTCGGCGCGGTCGTCGTCCAAGGTCGGGTAGCGCACTGATTGCGAGAAGGCAATGGTGGTTGGAATGCCGCCGGGCGCGGCACGGTAGAAGTCTTTGACCGTCTCGTCCTGGCTGCGTTGGATGTCCCACTGGTCTAATGCCGCAGCCATGCTCGGCGCATGCACAGTCGGCACATCGCGGTTGATGACGCCTGCTCGGTCCAGTTCGCCCAGAATACCCATCACGCCGCCAGCGCGGTGTACATCTTCCATGTGGTATTTCTGGCTGGCCGGAGCCACCTTGGACAGGCAAGGCACGCGGCGCGAAATGGCATCGATATCGGCCATGGTGAAATCCACGCCGGCCTCATGGGCGGCGGCCAACAGATGCAGTACGGTGTTGGTGGAACCGCCCATCGCAACATCCAGGCTCATCGCGTTTTGGAATGCGTCGAAAGTGGCGATGGAACGCGGCAGTACAGAGGCGTCGTCCTGTTCGTAATAGCGTTTGCTCAGCTCGACGATGGTGCGCCCGGCGCGCAGGAATAGCTGTTTTCTATCGGTATGGGTAGCGACGATGGAGCCGTTGCCCGGCAACGATAGGCCCAGCGCTTCGGTCAGGCAGTTCATCGAGTTGGCGGTAAACATGCCTGAGCAGGAACCGCAAGTCGGACAGGCGGAGCGTTCCACGGCGGCGACCTGTTCGTCGCTGATCCTGTCATCGGCAGCTTCCACCATCGCGTCGACCAGATCCAGTGCGCGGGTTTGCCCGTTCCAGACCACTTTCCCGGCTTCCATCGGGCCGCCGGACACGAAGATAGCCGGAATATTCAGGCGCAGTGCGGCCATCAGCATACCAGGAGTGATCTTGTCGCAGTTGGAGATGCACACCAGCGCATCGGCACAGTGGGCATTAACCATGTATTCCACGCTATCGGCGATCAGGTCGCGGCTGGGCAGCGAATACAACATCCCGTTGTGGCCCATAGCGATGCCGTCGTCCACGGCGATGGTGTTGAATTCCTTGGCCACGCCGCCGGCTTTTTCGATTTCGCGGGCCACCAGTTGCCCCATGTCCTTGAGGTGCACATGGCCGGGCACGAATTGGGTAAATGAGTTGGCAACGGCGATGATGGGCTTGGTGAAATCATCCTCTTTCATCCCTGTGGCTCGCCACAGCGCCCTTGCGCCTGCCATATTGCGGCCGTGGGTGGTAGTGCGGGAACGGTATTGTGGCATGACGGACCTCGGTAGAATCTCAAAGGAATTAAAGGGGTAAGTCTTGCAATTCTACTTTAATCGCGCACTTAGCGCCATATGGGCCGTGCGCCGGGCTCTACCAGCGCGATAGTCAGGTTTTTCATGTGCATTTGAACTGCCCACTAATCTCCAGTGATCGTGAAAGTGTTTGTTTTTAGCCACCGATTTTACTTTTGCAATGGCGGACATTATTATCTATTCATTACTCAAGTGAGAAAAACGACATGATGACATTAGAACTGGATGATGAAACAGCGGCTCTACTCAATCAGTTGGTAGAACAGGAACATATTAGTCCGGCGCAACTGGTTAAAAATGTGCTGCTTAAGCATCTGGAAGATTGCCAAGATGCGAAAAAAGCCGATGACGCTTATCAGCGTTATATTGAAAGCGGCAAAATATCTCACAGCTTAAACGACGTGTTAAAAGAGCTTGGCTTGGACCGTTAGGCTTTCCGATGATGCCAAACGGGATTTACAAAAACTCGATAAACCCCCCTACAAAAAAAATTACATCCTTTCTCCTTGATCGACTTCAAACTACCGACAAATCCACGCTTAACCGGCAAAGCCTTGTAAGGCAGGTTTTCCGGCCTGTGGCGCTATCGGGTAGGAGACTTTCGGTTGCTATGTCGCATTGAAGATAACGAGCTGATTATTCTGGTTATCGAGATTGGTCACCGTAAAGAGATTTACAAATAAAGCTGATCGGGTGGAGATGACGGGATTTTGCCCGTCATCCCTCCCACACCGGACATGCGCTTGAACCCAATTTCTTAGATTGGGCATAAACAGCATGCCCAACTTTACAAGGCTACGCCTCTGCGCTATTCAGCCAAAGATCGTGTTTATTGCATAAACTTAATGCGTACACCGCGCCGCTGTAATTTTTAAGTGTGAATGTTGAAACTGCCGCGCTGTCTTTAGTGGGATCAAACAAATGCTCATCGATAAATTTATAGTTCTTATCCAATAGAACATGCTTAACAATGTAATGTTCATAGCCTTTTATTTCATGAGGCGTGACAATTTTTACCGTGGTAGTGTCTTCGGCTTTGGTAATCTCAATCGTCGGTAAATGGGTGGCGACTTTGCCCGCCCAACGCCCCGGCGCTTCTTTTGTGTAATAAATATCTCTCGATGCCGTTGCCTGCTCATCACCGGCAGCCAGTGTCAGGGCTGGGGCGATCAGGCTCACACCTGCACTTGCTACACTTAAGCGAATAAAATCGCGACGTTCCATAGTAATTCCTTGTTAGTGGTTATTGATTAAATTTAGCCCGGTAAAACTGATTTTTGCCGGTTCTTAAAGCCTGTTGTTGAGGCAATCATATGATTGAATTTCACCCTCACTGTTTAGACTCAAACTGATTCGGATACCAAAAAGTTTTATGGCACTGCTCACAGGTTTCATCGACTCGGCCTCCGATTTCAAGCAAAGACGTTGCGTTCTTTGCATCGATTGCGGCGAGCGTTTCTTCTGCTGCGGCCTGAAGTTGCTGTGCATACCTGAAATAAATCTCCGGTTTTGCATCGATTAATTGCTGAATTTCTTCAGGACTTTTTTTGATACCCGAAATTTCAAATTTTGAATCCTTTATCGCTACGCGGCGGCCTCCTTCACTCAAACGTATGGCAGCGTCACGTAGCGTGATGGCTTGTTGTTTGGCAACGGCCCATTCTTCGTCCGTATGCGGCGGTTTTTCAACTATGTCCGACGTGTTGACCGCGCTCCAAATCCCGTCAGAGGTGGGGGCGATCAACGAGAACATCAGTTCTTGAATCGTTTCCGATGATTTAAGATCTTCCTTCTGATTGCGTATGACCGATTTCTGCGAACAAGCTGCAAATGCCGATACTGATATTACGATGAGGGCTAACTTTAATTTTAATGGCATCCGAATTGTTGAATATGAATAAAAAACTGTATTTGTTTTAACACATCGTTCAATTCCCGGTACAGAGGCAGATGAACATTAATTGATCGCAAAGCAATAGAACAGGCCTGCTCCGCCGGTTTTTACCAGGTTTTCCTGGCCGCAGCCTTTGCTGGCGTGGGCCGAATTCCAGGACGTATTGCCCCCGCCGGTACGATCGAAATGGCCTACTTGAGCCGAGCCGTCTTCGGCACTGCTGGTGTAATTTTTACAGGTGTGGTCGGCGGCATCGGCAAAAGCGGTGCCGTCGGGTTGGGAACCGGTAAGAATATCGTGCTGGTTGGGCTTGTCCCCGGCGCCGTTAATCGTTTCATTTTTTTCAGTGAGCACTGTAGTCCTGCTCAGATTATTACCGAGTCTTGCGAGTTCCAGCGTGTTGCCATGTAAATGTGCGATATCCTTGGCTACCTCGGCTCCTTTCGCGTTGTGCCAAGGGCCAGTGCCGATACGGTCGCGGGCATTAATCGCGGGTTGGCTGTCAGCGGCTTGCGTACTCAAATAGGCGTGCCAGGTTTTGTTGACGCTTCCTGCGGCTTCCGCCAGCTTTTGGCAATGGGCATCGGCTCCGGCCAAACCGCCCAGATCGGCGCCTTTTCCTATCCCTGTGCTGGTGACAAAGAAGCTCAGCGGTTCTTTAGGTTTCGCATCGGCAGCAGGAATAGGAACAGCAGTCGGAGCCGGTGTCGGGGCGGCGACAGGGCTCACAGACGCAGGCTGATCGGCAGCGATGGCAAATGTCGTGCTTAACAGCAGTGAACCAAATAGGATTGTATTTTTCATGGTATTTTTCTTCATTAATATTTAAGTAATGGAATGTGGATTGCGGTTTTGGAAACCTGAACGAATTCAAGCGCACGGCTTGCGAGTTCCTGTTGCAATGACTTGTGTAGAGATGCCTATGTCCTTTTTTAGAAAGATTTCTTGGGCATTCATTTTTCATGCCATGGATTTGATCGATCATTACTGCTACTGTCGAACAAATACAGGTGATTGTTTCAATACAGCTATTATTTTCGATTGAACTTTTGCGGGATTTGAGTAGCGGTATACAGTTCGTGAGCAAGGTGTTGATTTAGAGGCAGCTATCCAGCAGATGGTATTGCGATAGCAGCAGAATGAATTAATGATAGAGGCAAAAAGCAACGATTCGTTCTCGTTCCCACGCGTTGCGCTTGTCGTTATACACAAGTTTGTTCAAAGACCGCCATTTAAGCATGAAGGTTGAAATGGCGGCTCTGGATGTAGGCCGGAATAAGTCCGCCCTGCGACAGCAAGGGCGGATGTTTCCGGCAATCGGAGCGCCGGAAACGCCAGTCCTGCGCTTAACGCGCGGACAGGCTTATTCCGGCCTACGTCGAGATGTGTATAACGACGAGCGCG
>CAZJOY010000197.1:0-8031 GCA_964547705.1 uncultured Methylobacter sp.
AAGTAAAGCTACAGAAGGCGCGGCAAAACCGGTTCATGGTGAATATATAGACTGGCGTTTATTGGCCGTCTCGCATAGGGAAGATAAAAAAACGTTGCGGGCCATTTTAGGTAACGATACCGCCATCGTGGCGGCTCGAACAGACCGGACCAAGCCTTGGCCGGACGGTTCGATTCTGGCTAAAGTGGTATGGAAAGAAAGTACGCATCCGATGTGGCCGCAAGCTATTGTTCCCGGTGAATTTGCTTCTGCCGAAGCGATGGTTAAAGACAGTGTAAAGTATGCCGGCACCGGCGGCTGGGGATTCGGCCGTTGGGAGGCAGGAAAGCTGGTCATGCATGAAGAAGCTAAGGCCAAGGAATGTCTGGCTTGCCATACGCCGATGAAAGATAACGATTATGTTTATACGTTTGGCGCACTGAAATAAATACTAAATAAGCTCTGATAGGCCGGCGTTTGTGTCGGCTCTATCGGAGCTAATCTTTATCCGGCAACTGAAAATCTATAGACGGACTTAGTCCGATACTCTTTGCCCTGTTCCAGGATCGTTGAAGGGAATGATGGTTGGTTAGGAGAATCGGGGAAATGTTGCGTCTCTAAACAAAAAGCTGTTCTGTAATCGTCTTTAGCGCCGCTCTTAAATGTATTTTTGCTTTGCATAAAATTACCGCTATAAAACTGTAGTCCAGGCTCTTGTGTAAGAACTTCCAGCTTAATGCCGCTTTGGTCGCCCACCGCAATTGCCGCAGTAACCATTTCTCCTGCTTTGTTGGCATTCAACACCCAATTATGATCATAGCCTTTGCCGTTTTTTAACTGCTCATTGTTGGGTTCGTCGATTCTTGAGCCAATCGTTTGCGGCTGCCTGAAATCAAACGGCGTTCCTGTGACAGCTTCAATTTTTCCGCTAGGGATTAAGGTCGAATCAACAGGCGTGTATTGATCGGCATTGATCTGTAACTTGTGGTTGATAATCGTGCCGCTGCCTTCGCCGTTCAGGTTGAAGAAGGCATGGTTGGTCAGGTTGATGACAGTCTTCTTATCGGTAGTTGCGACATATTCCATCTGTAACTCGTTATCGTCGGTTAGGGTGTAAGTCACCTTGACATTGAGGTTGCCGGGAAAACCTTCTTCCATGTCTTTTGAAAGCCGGGTGAACTGAATCGTATGATCATCGGGCATAGCGGCATCCCAGAAAACTTCCGAAAATCCCTCTTTACCGCCATGCAAAGTATTAGGAGCATTGTTGATCGATGATGTGTATTGCTTACCGTCAATCGTAAACTTCCCTTTAGCTATCCTGTTGCCGAACCTGCCGATCGTTGCGCCAAAGTAGTGTTCAGTAGAGTTTATGTACTCTGCAACGCTGCTGAATCCGACCACTACATCGGTCATCTTGCCGTTTTTATCGGGCACCCATAAACCGGTCAGCCTTGCGCCATAATTTGTCAAAGCAGCCCGCATATTGTGTTTATTGCTTAGTACATACATATCAGCCTGCTTGCCTCCAATTGTTGAAGTGGTTTGATCGTCCACGAACTGCATAACCTCTTGCCACCAAGAAAGGCCTTGTTGCAGCGGCAGCGTGTTGTGGCCTGCATCTTTAAATGTCCAGAGCTTCTTACGATGACGCAGCGACTCGAACAGTTTCAAACTGTATTGACTGGGAATGATTTCATCTTGCCCGGCCGCTAGAACCGCTGTATTTCCAGAATAGTTTTGCAGATTTTTAATGGTGTCGAATTTATCGCTGATTAACCATTTCGCAAAGAAATACCAATAATGGTGTTGGGCAACATCGGCCATGTTGTTAAACGGCGTGACCAGGACAATGCCTTTGACTGGAGCCAGTCCGCTTTGCACGATACCGCCGACCACGCCGCTGCCGAGTGATTCTCCCCACAAAAAAACGGGACCGCCAAAATCGTTCAAGGCCCGTTTTACGGTTTCGATGCCGTTTGAAATTAATGTCCGCTCGTACGGTTCGCCGTTTCTGGCGCCGTAACCCGGATATTCGGCCAGGATGACCCGATAGCCCAGTTTTTCAAGCGCATCGAGATAATAAGTCCGATCCAATGCCGAGCCTGCATTGCCGTGAAAAACGATGACCGTGCCTTTGCTGTTACTTTGGGAAGCTTTGGCGATTAAGCCCAGATAATTATCCGTTGACGGCCATAGTTCCAGGTTTGATTGATCGGCCAGCTGTTGCTGATGTTCAATTGAATACTGCGCCGGGAAATAGATCAATTTTCGTTGGAATACAAAAATGATCAGCAGGAGCACTAAGTAGGTTAGTAGTATTGAAAGCATCGGTTTGATCGGCATAAATTTAAACGTCGGCATGTTTTTGTTTGTTCCGGCTTGAACAGTCCAGCCCGTTTTTTACAGGGTGAAGTGTCTGTATATCAACAGACGGTGCTGATAAAACAACATCGCCTGCTTGTGTATCAACAGGATGGGCCGAGTTTAAATCACTTTTTCAACTGTTTTCCAGTCATTTTTTTAGTGACTTTCTTTGTATTCAATTACTTAAGTTGTATTCAGGTGCGTGTATCAAACCAATCTTTATTCGGTACGAATTTTGCTTTAGCCGATAGATGGTTCTGCGTAAGACATACATCAGTAGATCGAATATTTGGCTTGATTCCCGTATCGATTCCTACAAAGGTTCTGAAGCATGTATCAGCAAAGTCATTTATAACAACCAGAGCATCCACTTATGAGCAAATACAAACTCAACATAAACGGCGCGCCGAAAACCGTAGATGTTGCCCCTGAGACCCCTTTGTTGTGGGTGCTGCGGGACCATTTAAATCTGGTCGGCACCAAATTCGGCTGTGGCATCGGCCAGTGCGGCGCATGCACGGTGCATATTGACGGGCAGCCTGCAAGGGCTTGCCAGACCCTTGTTTCCAGTGTGGGTAAAAGCCAAATAACTACGATAGAAGGGCTGAATGCCAACGGTGAGCATCCTTTACAAAAAGTCTGGCAGGAGCTCGATGTGCCGCAATGCGGTTACTGCCAAGCCGGTCAAATCATGACCGCCGCCGCGCTGCTGAAAAAGAACCCGCGCCCTACGGATGCGGATATCGATACCGCCCTGGCCGGTAATCTGTGCCGTTGCGGCACTTATCTTCGTATTCGCGCGGGCATTCACCGGGCCGCAGAAATCGCCGCTAAGGAGACAGTATGAACATTGATCATTTGGAAAATGCCGGGCGCCGTGATTTCCTGCGCAAATCCGCGCTGACCGGCGGCGGGTTGGTTCTGGGTTTTTATCTGAATGTGGCCGACAGTGCGGCGAAACGGGTCGCAAAACCGTCCACTATCCCGGAAACCGGAGAGTTTAAGCCTAATGCCTTTATTCACATTGCCCCGAACGGCACGGTGACACTGATCAGCAAGCAACCTGAAATCGGCCAAGGCATTAAAACCTCGCTACCGATGGTTATTGCCGAGGAGTTGGAGGTTAACTGGAAGGACGTCGTGATCGTTCAGGGCGATCTCGACCCGATTTATGGCAGTCAAAATGCCGGAGGTTCGCGCTCGACGCCGACCAATTACGAGGAATTCCATAAGCTCGGCGCAACCGCGCGCACAATGCTGATCCAAGCAGCCGCAGAGACTTGGAAAGTTCCCGCATCCGAACTTATCGCTCGTGACAGCGCCGTTCATCATCCAGCCAGCGGGCGTAAACTCGATTATGGTCAGCTGGTCGCAAAGGCTGCGGCTTTACCGGTTCCAGATCCCGGATCGGTCCGGTTGAAGGACGCAAAAGATTATAAGTTGCTGGGTACGCGCATAGGCGGTGTCGACAACCCTAGCATTGTGACCGGCAAACCTTTATTCGGCATCGACGTGCAACTGCCCGGAATGCTGTATGCCGTATATGAAAAGTCGCCGGTTTTCGGCGGCAAAGTCGTCAGCGCCAATCTGGACAAAATCAAGTCGCTACCCGGCGTGCGTAATGCTTTTATTATTCAAGGCGGTTCCGATCTTAAAGGCTTGTTGCCGGGTGTCGCTATCGTCGCCGATTCGACTTGGGCAGCATTCAGCGCGCGTAAACAGCTGGAAGTCGTCTGGGACGAGGGGCCGGGGGCAGCTCAAAGCTGGGCCGGTTTTACTGCTAAAGCCAATGAATTATCGACCCAGCCCGGAACGGAAATCCTGCGCAACGACGGCGATGCCAAGACTGCACTTGCGGAAGCCGAGAAAACGGTGGAAGCGGCTTACAGTTATCCATTTATCTCACACGCCAGTATCGAACCGCAGAATTGCACGGCCTGGTATAAGGATGGCGCGATTGAAATCTGGGCGCCGACGCAAAATCCCGAAGCCGGCCAAAAAATTGTGACCGCAACACTCGGTATCCCCAAAGACAAAGTTACCTTGCACATTACCCGTAGCGGCGGCGGTTTCGGCCGGCGCTTGATTCCCGATTATATTATCGAAGCGGCAGCCATATCCCAACATCTGACGGTGCCGGTCAAGCTGACCTGGACGCGCGAAGACGACCTGCGCCATGACCAGTATCGCGCGGGCGGTTTCCATTTTTTGCGTGGCGGGCTCGATGACAAAGGCAAACTGATTGCATGGCACAACCATTTTGTGACCTTTGCCAACAAGGTCGTTAAAGACGGTAAGCCGAAACTGGAACTTGGTAGCGGTGCCAA
Source organism: uncultured Methylobacter sp. (assembly GCA_964547705.1). Classification (GTDB taxonomy): domain Bacteria; phylum Pseudomonadota; class Gammaproteobacteria; order Methylococcales; family Methylomonadaceae; genus Methylobacter_A. The sequence goes on from CAZJOY010000197.1 coordinate 4,674, forward strand.
CCTGTCTGGCGACGAGTTTCCGGGTCGTTGGGTTGAAAACTGCCTGTTGGAGCAAACGCTGCTGGAATGCAATATTCCGATGGGGCCTTGGCGCGCGCCGCGCAGCAATGTTTTGGCCTGGGTATTTCACAGTTTTATCGACGAGCTGGCTCACGCGGCAGGCCGCGATCCGCTGGAGTTTCGTCTGGAAATCCTCGGCGATAAAGGTTTTATCCCCGGCACCGGCGAGCAGGGCATTCCCTATGACGTCAACCGCATGAAGCATGTGTTGCAGCATGTGGCGGAAAAAGCCGACTGGGGCAAGAAAACTTTTCCGCGCGGCCAGGGCCAGGGCATTGCCTTCCATTTCAGTCATCGCGGTTACATTGCGCAAGTCGCTGAGGTCACCGTGTCCAAGGACGGCAAACTCAAGGTTGACCGCGTCGTAGTTTCGACCGACATTGGCGCGCAAATCGTTAATCTGAGTGGGGCCGAAAACCAAGTGCAGGGCTCCGTGATTGATGGCCTGGGTGCGCTGACATTCCAGGACTTGGATATCGACAAAGGACGCATCGTACAGAGCAATTTCGGCGATTACCCGATGATTCGGATAGCCGATGCTCCGACTAGGGTGGATGTGCATTTCCTGAAGACCGATAATCCGGTGACCGGCCTAGGAGAACCGGCGCTGCCGCCGCTGGCGCCTGCTGTGTGCAATGCGATCTTCGCCGCCACCGGCAAGCGAGTACGTCAATTGCCGCTGCTGAGGACTGATCTGAGCTGGAGCTAAGATTACGGAGTGCAGGCTTTGCCTGCAAGTACAAGCGAAGCTTGCACTCCCAACTCAGCACTACCGATAAAACACTGACCGAATAATACATGGCAAATAAAATCAATCACCTGCTAGACGCTTATCGGAAACTGACTCAGCAAACCGAAAACAGCGTGTTGGCAACCATTATCGAAACCTTCGGCTCAACCTATCAAAAAGCCGGTGCGCGCATGTTGATAACCCAACAAGGCGAACTGACCGGTTTGCTGGGCGGCGGCTGTTTCGAGCGAGATCTGGTCGAACAGGCACGGTCGGTATTCGAGACCGGCACAGCCAAAACGGTTTTTTACGATATGCGTTCCCCGGATGACGTCATTTGGGGGCTGGGCCTAGGCTGCAACGGCGCAGTCAGGGTTTTGCTGCAATTATTGAAAGCGGAAGACAATTTCAGTCCATTGAATATCATCGCCGATGCAGCCCAAACCAATGAGGCTGGCGTTTTGGTCACCGTCTATGAATCCGGTCATGACGATTTTCCGGCCGGACACAGCGTATTCCTGCCTGTAACTATATCCAACGCGCCTTATCCGTTCACGACGGCCGCGCTGCAAACCGTATTGCAGCAAAAGCCGCGCCTCGAAACGCATGTAATCGGCGACCAAGACATCAAGGCATTCTACGACCCGATACAGCCGCCGTTGCATTTGCTGGTTTTGGGCGCGGGTACCGATGCGATACCGCTCGTGCAATGCGCCAAGGCGCTGGGCTGGCGCGTCACCGTCGTAGACCACCGGCCCGGTCATATTAAAAAAGAACGTTTTCCACAGGCCGACCATCTGCTGCATATCATGCCGGAGGACATAGTCGATAATCTGGAATTGGATCAGTTTAGCGCGCTGGTATTGATGACGCATAACATCGAGTACGACGGGCGCTATTTGAAGGCGATACTGAACAGTCCTATCCCGTTTATCGGGCTACTGGGGCCGGCGCATCGCAAAGACCGGCTGTTGCAAAACCTGGACAGTGACGCTTCACAAATAACCGACCGAGTGTTCGGGCCGGTCGGCTTGGACATCGGCGCGGAAACGCCGGAAGAAATTGCGTTGTCGATTATGGCCGGGATTCATGCCGAACTAAGCGAACGTAACGGGCGGCAACTGAGCACCAAACCGACATCCGATTGCCATGAACGCAGCCATCGATAACGTTTACGCCATTATTTTAGCCGCCGGCGCCTCCAGGCGCATGGGCAGTCCCAAGCAATTGCTCGAATGGCGCAACCGTCCGTTGTTGGAGCATGCAGTTGTCAATGCGCGGGCAATTTTGAACGAACGGGTTATCGTCGTGCTGGGAGCTCATGCCGAGTCGATACAAGCAGCTATCGATCTGGGTGACGTTACCTCGATTGTTAATTCGGAATGGCAGGAAGGCATGGCTTCTTCGATTCGTGCCGGTGTCCAAGCATTGCCGGAATCGGCTAGCGCAGTGCTGATTTTGCTGGGTGACCAACCGCTGATTAACGCAGCACATCTGCAAAACCTGTTGAATAGCTGGCAAAGCGCGCCGAGCCGGATCGTTGCGAGTCAGTATCATCATTCAATCGGCGTCCCGGCGTTGCTTCCGGCCAAGTTTTTCGGGTATTTGCTGGGCCTTAGCGGCGATCGGGGCGCCAAGCCTCTTTTGATGGAGTTCGAAAATAGCTTGTTGAAAATTCCCTTGCCGGAAGCGGAGCTGGATATTGACAGCGCGGGAGATTTTGATCATTTAACCTGTCATTACTCTGGCAATTAGTAACTGATGTTACGCATACAGATGATAAAAAAGCGTAATCCACGAAAAGCACGAAAGACACGAAAATAGTTAAACCACATCGTTCCCACGCTCTTGTGCTCATCGTTAGACAGCTCTGCGGGCTGTCGTTATTACGACCGTCCCTGACCTGACGTTAGCCGAGGAACAGACCACTAGGCAGACCTTCCAGGCAACGTTCTGAACAGGCGGGATCTATCGAAAGGATGATAATAAATGTTGGATATTACACTCTACGGCTGATATTTTTTCGTGCCTTTCGTGCTTTTCGTGGATACTGCGTAACATCAGTTAGTAAACCCTGGTCACCAGTGTTCAGAAATTGTTCAAGATGGCAACACTGGAGAATACCTGTTTAACCAAGCGGCGCGCCGCATCAGGTTTATCAAGAACAATGTATTCGGAAATTTCATTCAAATCCAATAAGGCCGGTTCGGTCCAGATTATTTGAGCCGTTTGCTCATTTTTTCTTTTGCTTCCGTGTGGCTGTAGGTGCGGTTTTCCCTCTAGCGGTACCTTCAAGAAGATGTATACGACTTTGTATCATTGACATCTGCCAGATAGGCAGACGGTTGACCGTGCTCGGTTATTAAAGAATGGTGAAGAGTTCTATTTTCATAAAAAGCCTAGTAGGGGGCGAGACTGTGAAGGGATTATCAAGATTAGTTTAAAAACCGATTGACCACGAAGGCACGAAGATCACGAAGGAACAAGAAGTGGTTAAACTCATTGTATGGAAGACTTCGTGTTCTCCGTTCATTCAGGGTGACTTCTTCTGCTTGTGTGCAGAAGCGC
>CAZJOY010000198.1:0-7884 GCA_964547705.1 uncultured Methylobacter sp.
GCACGGAAAGTTGCTGGAAAAGGTGGGGCTGGGTCTCACCATGTTTGGCGCGGCGGTTTGCTTTGGCGGCGGCTTTTTGTTTGCGTCGGCGGGCGTTGAGCTGCATGCAATCTGGCTACTGTATTTGGGTTACGGCGTATTGGGCGGCATCGGTTTGGGGCTGGGCTATGTGTCGCCGGTTTCAACGCTGATTAAATGGTTCCCCGACCGGCGCGGCATGGCGACCGGTTTGGCTATTATGGGTTTTGGCGGCGGCGCAATGATAGGCGCGCCGTTAAGCGTGTTTTTAATGAAGCATTTTGCGTCGGCGACATCGGTCGGCGTTGCCGAGACTTTTGTGGCCATGGGCTGTATTTACCTGGTTTTTATGATGATCGGCGCTTTCAGTATCCGTTTGCCGGAAGAGGGTTGGTTGCCGGCCAATTTTCAGCCGGACACGCGCAAAAGCAAGTTGATAACCGACAATCACGTGCATGTCGAGCAGGTGCTTAAAACGCCGCAGTTTTATTTGTTATGGTTGGTGTTGTGTCTGAATGTGACGGCCGGAATCGGTGTGCTCGGTCAGGCTTCAGCGATGAGCCAGGAGATGTTTAAGGATCAGATCACGCCCGAAAAAGCCGCTGCATTTGTTGGCATGCTCAGTTTTTTCAATATGGGCGGGCGCTTTTTCTGGTCGACGATGTCCGATTACCTGGGCAGGAAAAGCACTTATTTCACTTTTTTCATGCTGGGCTGTGTGCTGTATTCGCTTGTACCGTATACCGGCAGAATGAATAACGTGCTGCTGTTCATGGGCTGCTATGCGGTGATTATGAGTATGTACGGCGGCGGCTTTTCAACTATTCCGGCTTACCTGGCCGATATTTTCGGTACCAAATACGTCGGCGCGATTCATGGCCGGTTGTTGACCGCTTGGTCCACGGCGGGAGTGGCAGGACCGGTGTTGGTCAATTATCTCAGGGAAAGTCAAATTGCGCAGGGCGTGCCGAAAGCCGATGCTTATAATATGACCATGCAGATTATGGCCGGACTATTGCTGGTGGGATTCTTTTGTAATTTGGCCATTAAAGCTGTCGATGAGAAACACCATCTGAAGCATGACCAGGTCAATGATGAGTACGATGCGGCGTAAGGCCGCATCTGATCAGTGACGTTATTTTCTGGCTTGCAATCCGACTTTTAAGTCGGCCAGCCAATTGATAAAACGCATTGCATCGGGTCCTTGGAAGATTGCGCCATGTTGGGGGCAAAGCATGTCGATGTTCATTTTGCTGACGCGTTCGCACCAATCCAGTTTTGCGTCATTGGCGCCAAACCAGCGGCGATGGAAACCTTCCATAAAACGTACATGCTTGTCGAAATCCTCAACGAATAAATACTCTTGCCCGTGCGGCAGGAGAGCTGCGCCTACGTCGCCGGAAAACAGTATTTTGGCTTGAGGGTCATATAAGTTGAAGTTGCCGGAAGAATGCATGTAGTGTGCGGGAACTGCTTGCAATGTTAAATCGCCCAGCTGTATCGGCATGCCCTCGTCAGGGATAGAGAGAAAAGTCGTATTGTTACCGCCGAAGTGAGGAACGAATGTCTCCCACAACCATGAAATGTAGCATTTGACCCCAGGGCTGATGTCCAGCCAGAGCGACAATGAAGATATGATGTCGGGATCTTGATGCGAGGCGAATAAAGCGCGGATTTTTTTCGGGTCGAATTCGGTGCTGATCGCGGAAAATACGCTGGGGAAAATTTCAATGCCGCCCGGGTCCGTTAATAACGCTTCGTCACGGTTAATGATCAGATATTCATTGGTGTCGATCAGGTAATTGGGCCGTTCCGGATCGCAGGTGACAACGGCCCACTTATGCGAGCCTTTGCTGTAAATGTATTCAATTTTTTTCATGTTGATGCACGGATGTTATGTATTAGTTTTTGCAGGGAAGAGGTGATTTCATTCATCGTAGTTTCGATGCGTTCGGAGACCAATTTCAGTTCACCGCTCAATTCCTGTCCGTAGGCGGCTTCGATTTTGGCATTGCGGCTGAGTGCTTCGCTGGTTCTGCAATACTCATAAGCGTTTTCCAATGTCCACAACAGTGAAGATAGGCCTTGTTCGATGCCTTGATTGAGCTTATTCATATCGGCTTGTTTACGTAAGATAGCAGAATCAATTATCGCGTGTTGATCACCGGTCAAGGCTCGTTGTAAATAACCCATCATACGCTGAGACTTGCACAAAATAGTCACGTCATAAATCATCTTGGCAATTGTCTTGGATACCTGATTCATCAATTCGCGCAGCTTAGCGCTAAGCAGGCGTAATTCGAGGGCGATGATGCTAAATCCACGGGATTTGATACCCGCACGGCGGGTAATCAGCATGGCATTAACAGCAATTAAATTGGTTTTGAAAGGAATCTCAATAATGAGCTTGATGTCTTCGCAGATGACCAAAGTCAGCTCAAGCCGTGCCAAATGCGCGGCAGTGTCGTAATGTACTTCGTTCAATGCTTGTGCCATCTTGAACCTGAATAATTATTTTTATAGTTTTTTAAACAACGCTCGGGTGGGCGCTTGCATAATCAGTTGCGGTATGGCCGACAAAGGTAATATGCCATCGACAGCGCCTAGCTTAACAGCTTCTTTAGGCATGCCATAGACCACGCAGCTGGTTTCATCCTGCGCTATGGTCAGGGCGCCCGCATCATGCATCTCTTTCATACCGTGGGCACCGTCATCTCCCATGCCGGTCAGGATGATGCCTACCGCATTAGCTCCTGCAGATTGCGCACTGGAACGGAATAATACGTCAACTGACGGCCGATGCCTACTAACTAATGGACCGTCTTTAACATCAACCTGATATTGCGCGCCGCTACGGTGCAATAACATGTGCTTGCCTCCCGGAGCGATTAACACTACGCCGGGTAGAGCGCGGTCATTTTGTGCTGCTTCTTTCACCGTTACTTGGCAAATGCCATCCAATCTCTTCGCAAAAGCCGCAGTGAAGTGTTCCGGCATGTGTTGAACCACTACAATCGGCGGTGCGGTGCGCGGCAACTGGGTGAACAGGTACTCCAATGCCTGCGTGCCTCCGGTCGAGGTGCCGATGACGATCACCCGATCAGTCGTCTGTAACATCGGCTTAGACGTACTGGTACCGAACAGGCTGTTAGTACTTGCAGCGGCAGGACTGGGTGTGGCGGTGTTCGATTTGATTATTCGAGGGTGGGAGTTTGAGGCCGCCTTAATTACGTCAACAATCATGGATCTGGATTCTTGCAAGAAGTTACGCAAGTTTACTTTCGGCTTGGTAATAATATCGACCGCACCGGCACTCATCGCCTGCATCGTGACTTCCGCACCTTTTTCCGTCAAGGTGGAGCAAATAACCACGGGAGTAGGGCGCTCACCCATCAGTTTTTTTAGGAAAGTCACGCCGTCCATGCGCGGCATTTCAATATCCAGCATGATAACGTCAGGCCATTCGGTTTCCATTTTCTTCATCGCAAAAATGGGATCTGGCGCTGCACCGATTACTTTTAGGCCTGATACGCCGTCCAACAAACCGGTTAATACCTGTCTTACTACGGCGGAGTCATCGATTATTAATACTTTAATCATTTAAGCGTTAATCCAAGTGCGCAGTTACCAGAAGTCAGGCTGGTCCGATGGCTGAGGAGGGTGTGCGACGGTGTTCTTTTTCAGGAAGCGCCGTTCCTGATGAATAACAGCCAGTTCTTCATCGCGTTCAATACTTTTAACATAGACGGAAAAGTCGCTCATCAGGAAAAAAATATTGCGCCCTATATCACCGCCTAAAGAGGAGGCTACTAACGGTATTTTCTCGGTTCGTAAAAAAGTTTTTATGAATTCGCAATTGATTGTGCCAATGGGTTTTCCACCGTGCAATTCATTGCCCAGTCTCAGCACATCGCCACCGCCAAAGGCTTTGGCTTTTAAATGGATGCGTTGCGCGCCCTGTTTCAGCATCTGGTTAATCAATAACTCCATCGCATGGATACCGTAGCGTCCGCTTTCGGTACCTAATAAGGCGGCTTTATGGGCTTTACCTAATAAGGCAGCACTATGAGCTGAATGTTGTTGCGCCAGTAAAAAGTGATTCATGCCAATCACACGGTTAACGGGATCATACAAACATGCGGCTACGCATGAACCCAGCAAAGTGGAAATAATTTCGTCTTTTTTCGTGACGTAGCTTTCGCCCGGATCAATGATGATTCGGGGCAATCCTTTGTAATTTCCTATTTGCATGGTTTTTGATAGATAGAAGGTGTGATCATGGACAATTCGGTCTTAATGCTATGCAGGGTTTCGGAATGGCTGATAAAAAAATAGCCGCCCGGCTTTAATACCGAAATAACGCGCTGGACTATATCCTGTTTGGTTTTTGCGTCAAAGTAGATTAACACGTTGCGCAAAAAAATAACGTCGAATTGCCCGAGGCTTCTGGGTAGTGAATCTTTAAGGTTGATCTGCCCAAAACTGACACGGTTCCTTATTTTTTCATCGACACGAAAATAGCCTTCCTGGGAACGCACGCCTTTCAGGCAATATTTATCCAGATAATGCTTGTCCATATTATCCAGCCTGTCCATTAAATACGCGCCTCTTCGCGCTATTTCCAATACATCGGTATTGACATCGGAACCGAAAATTTCCCATTTTCTCATGCCTAGCCCTTCGGCCAGAGTCATGCCGAGCGAATAACTTTCTTCGCCGGTAGAGCTCGCAGCGCTCCACAGGCGGAAATTATCGCCCCGCCAGGGTTTGATAATCCGTTCTTGAAGAAAACTAAAATGCTTGGGCTCGCGAAAAAAATAAGTTTCATTGGTGGTCAAGATATTAACCATCAATTGAAACTCGTGGGGATGTTGTCCTGCGTTCAGTAATTGATAGTATTGTCCGTAAGTTTGCAAGCCGTAATGAAGCAAGCGTTTGGCTAATCGGCTCGCCACCATGATTTTTTTTTCCGGTGCCAGCGCGATGCCGGCATGATCGTAAATGACGCGTCTGAAATGGGCAAATTCTTCGGCGCTGATAGGTTCAAGACTGATAATAAGCTCCTTGCTTTGCAATGAAATTGGGATAGCACTAAGTATAAATACATACTAGACTATGAGCTTTATAAGGACAACGGGGATTTTAATGCCGCAACTCCAAAATAGCAGCGACAGTAAGTTTTTATATTGTTCACTGCCTGCATTGCCGATAATCTTGGGTGGAGTCATCGTTAGTTGGCAAGAGGGCATCGTTTTATATAATGTGTTATTCAGCTTAATGCTGATATTCTGCGGGATCGGAAGCGGTTTGTTTTTATGGCGTCACCATGTCAACGAGTTGGCGCAAACGAATTCCCGCTGGGCTCAAGATGAAAATAGCAAGATAGACGAAGTTTCGACTTATACCGCCGAGTTGGAGCGCTTGCTGTTGACCATAAGCCCTATTCTTTCTCAGCATGTCATGGCTTCTCGGGAGCATACCGAGCAAGAAATTACCTCTCTATCCAGTCGTTTTTCCGGAATGGTCGATGAACTCAGGCAGATCGTCAATAGTACCGATAATTCTTTGAATGGCCAGCAAACTTACCATTTGGATACTGTGATCAATACCAGCCGTGATTTGTTGCAACCGGTTCTGGATTCGCTCAGGCAAATTCATCAGATAGAACACAATGTCGTTGATGCCGCCGCCTTGTCCCAAGCCGAAGCCAATATCAACCGGACGCTGTCCCTTTTGAGCTTGGCTTTAACCCATTATCACAATGATGTCGAAGCGCTTAGAAACAGCGCCGAGCAGATTTGTAACGAAATCAACAATGTGCTGGTAGCCTTACAGTTTCAGGATCGTGTTAGCCAGATATTGACTCAGGTCGAAAACAATTTGCTGAATTTGCAAACAACTATAGAAAAAATACAACAGCAAGGCAATAACCGTGACGGCAATATGCTTGAGGTCGATAAAGCCGTAGAGCATATAGAAGAAAACTACAAGTCGGTCAGCTCATTGCCTAATGACAGGCCCGACAACTCGGATGAGTTAACTTTTTTTTAATCGCTTTTTTAATATCAAGGGTAGGATTTAAGTTATGGCGAAAACAATTATGATCGTGGATGACTCGGCTTCAATGCGGCAGGTAGTCGGCATTGCGTTAAAAGGCGCGGGTTATGAAGTGATCGAGGCAAGTGACGGTAAAGATGCGCTAAGCAAACTGACGGGCGTTAAAATTCATCTTATTGTCAGCGATATCAATATGCCTGTTATGGATGGCATCAGCTTTGTTAAAGAGGTTAAGCAGCTCGACCAATATAAATTCACCCCTATCATTATGTTAACCACCGAAATGGAAGAGGACAAAAAACGGGCGGCCAAAGAAGCCGGTGCTAAAGCCTGGGTAACTAAACCTTTTCAGCCGCCCATTTTACTCGCTGCCATTGCCAAATTAGTATTACCTTAACTTTAACTTTAAATCCGAGACATATGCCATGACCGCAAAAGCTAAGAAAAACGATGGGATACTGCAATTGTCTATTAAGGATGACATGACTATTTACAATGCGGAAGCCCTCAAGGAAACCTTGTTGGGCTATTGTCATTCGGGTACGCAGGAGCTGCAACTTGATTTATCGGCTGTTGCCGAAATAGACAGTGCAGGCGTGCAGTTGTTGCTGCTGCTCAAAGCAGAGGCACAGAAGCGTGGCTTCGTCTTACGTTTGTTACGGCATAGCGAAGCGGTTATTGAGGTTTTTGAACTGCTTAAACTCGGTATGTATTTTGGCGATCCTATTGTTATCCCCGCTAATTGGAAAAAATCATGAGCGATATAAGCCCCGCCTTAGAAACCTTTTCCCAGGAAGTCGATGAATTACTGACGGCAATGGAAGATGCCTTATTAGGCTTGGAAGCCGCACCTGATGATGCCGATTGCATTAACAGTATTTTCCGGGCCATGCACACTATCAAAGGCTCGTCGGGATTATTCGGCTTTGACGATATTGTCACCTTCACTCATGAGGTCGAAACCGTATTAGATAAGGTTAGAAACGGTGAACGCTTGATTGACGCCGAGCTCATTGCTGTTTTATTAGCTTGTAAAGATCATTCCGCGCAGATTGTTCAACACGTTCTTTTTAACGAAGATGAACCGTTACCTGAGGCGCTGCAACAGCAAAGTCAAATGCTGATTGCTCAGCTAACCGGTCAATCGGCTGCTGCGGCCGGCATGCCTTCAACACAAGAGGATAAAGCCGATCATTTTGAAGTCGATCCGAATACCACGGATAGCAGCGACAACTGGGTTATCAGTCTGGCTTTTAAACCGGATGCAATGCGTAACGGCATGGATCCGTTGTCGTTTATTCGTTATTTGCAAACGCTCGGTAAAATCGTTGAAGTCATTATTACCATGCCGGAGCTTCCCCGCATTGAAGATATGAGTCCCGAAAGTTGTTATCTGAACTTTAAAATAGTTTTCAACAGTAGTACCGATAAAAAAACTATAGAGGACGTGTTTGAGTTTGCCGAAGACGACTGCGACATTCATATTTTGCCGCCAAATTCCAGACAGGAACACTACTTGCAGTTGCTGGCCAATATGCCGGAAGACCAAGTTAAACGCTTAGGCGAGATGCTGGTTGAGATCGGCGCCTTAACTGAAAAAGAAGTCGTAAACATACTTCACGAACAACGTGACGAAGATAAAGAAGAGGTAAAACCTCTCGGTGAAATGTTACTGGAAAAAAATATTTTGCAGCAACCGGTCATTGAACAGGCGCTAAAAAAACAAGAATCGGTCAAGCAAAAAATCAATAAGGAATCCAATTACATTCGGGTTGACGCCGCCAAGCTGGGCTATCTGATTAATTTGGT
>CAZJOY010000199.1:0-7866 GCA_964547705.1 uncultured Methylobacter sp.
CCGTTCCGTGGCAAGATTACAATCTAAAAGCGGCGTGAATAGCCAAGCGTATAACGCATTAGCTAACCGGGCGCGGCCAGGAAAGCTGAACAACACAACCGCATTATAACCGCGCTCCGGTTGAGCGCCCCGTTAGGCTTGAGAACAACATGATATTGACAGCTACGACACAACAGGACTACCATTTACCCACTGCCCCACATTGGGCAGGCGGGATTGGTCTCCCGAAAGCGGCGGCGAAGAGTCGTCATGTGCAAGCATTACGGCTTTTTTTATGCCTGATATGTCCAGTTATGGGCGATCGGGCGGGGAGAGCCGAAAGGCTCGCCGGTGCCGCACCGGTAGACCAATCCCCGTTCGGTCGCTCTCCAGATTGGTCTCTGGCTGAGCGCTTAAAAACCGCTTGCGGAGACACTATCATGAACACCAAAACTGCGCCCGTCGTGCGCGTCGAAAACACCGACATTCCCGTTACCGTTTACCAAAATGCTCGCGTCATCACCACCGAGCTAATGGCTCAGCTTTATGGCACGGCTGTAAATAATATCCAAGAAAATTTCCGTAACAATAAAGACCGCTTCGAGGAAGGCAAGCATTACTTCAAGCTCGAAGGCGAAGCCTTACGCGAATTTAAAAAGTCACTGACCCAAAATAATTGGGTCAGTCGCCAAACCCGCAACCTCATCCTTTGGACTGAACGCGGCGCATCTCGCCACGCCAAAATGCTCGACACTAACCAAGCATGGGATGTGTTCGACAAATTGGAAGACGCCTACTTTGAGCCACCCAAAGAGGAAAAGCCAAACGCCCTGGCAACCATCGGCGCATTACCGCACGAAGTAGAATCCGCCATCGAGCGCCGCGCCCATACGCTAAGCCTGCGCCAGTACGACAAAATCAAAGAGCAGTTACGCGAAGCGATACAAAAATGGGGCAAAGACCTTGAAGGGAAAAAGCTGGTGGAGTTCATTCAGCATATAGACCTGCCCGACAGTAAACTGGTCATCGTTCATCGCGATACCGTGTGGCAGTTAACATCATGCCTTGCCTACCTCGATATAGCGCAAAAGAAAGCCTTAAGCTCAATTAATGCACTTGAGAACGAAACAGGGATGTCGTGGTACGGAAGAGATTAACAACCGGCCCCGCTGCTTCGGTGGCGGGGCCTAACGCATGATATACACCTAAATCGGTGTATATATCCGCTTAAAGCGTAAAGTACACCACCCCTCCTAAACGCAATAATTTTAAAACAGCCAGTAACACTGGACGGGAGATCTTTGCCCATGCTTAAAGACCAACAAACTCCGCACGAACCGCTTGCCGGTGAACATTCATCAAATGATCCAGTTCCTATAGACATGCGCCAGTATTTCAGCAACACATTAAAATTTAAATTTAACCGGAATAAGAAAAATGGCAGCAGAGAAAAGCAAAATTGATGATGGCGGTCCTGCATTTCCGGTACTACAGGAAACAGACTATCTCGGAATTTCACTGCGCGACTACTTTGCGGCAAAGGCTATGCAAGGAATGATGTCTAATAGTTGGAATAATAATTATGACGACTGGGCTAAACATGCATACGTGATGGCAGACTCAATGCTAAAGGCGAGGCAACAATGAGCAAAAAAGACTTTGATCGCCAATGCCGCGAACTTGAGGAGCTAGGCTATACGGCGTCGGAATACGAACCGTATTCGAAATATGCTGTTTATCACTTGAACGGTAAAACAAAAATAATCGGGAGCAAGAAATGACATCTCAAAATACACAACTATCACCCGTAGCATCATTCAGCGGATTTATGGAAAAGCTAAAGCCACAAATGGGACTTGCTTTACCAAAACACTTGTCTGCCGACAGAATGGCAAGGCTAGCATTAACCGCTTTTAGCACCACGCCGGCGCTGCAAAAATGTAGTCATCAATCCATTGCCGCTTCAATTATGACCGCTGTTCAACTTGGGCTTGAGCCTAATGTGAATGGAGCAGGCTATCTTATCCCCTACGGCACCACATGCACGTTTGTTCCTGGATGGAAAGGATTAGTCGATTTGGTTGGCCGCTCCGGAAGAGGTACTGTTTACACCGGCGTTATTTTTGAAGACCAGATACAAGGTGTAGATTGGGAATTTTTTGACGGATCAAGGCGAGAATTATTGATTAAAAAGCAATCATCATTGATTGACGATACAAAAATAACCCATGCCTACGCTATTGGATGGGTAAAAGATAGTTCAATGCCGATTATCGAGCTATGGAGCGTTGATAAGCTAAAAAACCACCGAAATAAATTTAACAAAGTGGGTAATTCTCACTACTCATTTAAGCACTGGGAAATGTATTGCAGAAAGATTCCTCTTCTCCAGGTCATAAAATATATGCCCTGCTCCATTGAGCTGGCTATGGCCGTTGATGTGACAAACGTCTCTGAAGGTGGTGGAAACGCATATATTGATGGTGGTGTTGTTTTTACCCAAGATCAAGAGAGCAACGGTGAGAGTAATACCCAGAATAATAAGCCTCAAAAAGAACCATACACAGACGAGTCTTTTCAAAAAAATAAAGAAAGTTGGCGAGATATGGTTCTATCGGGTAAGAAAACGCCGGATGCCATTATCAAAAATGTCGAAACTAAAGCCATAATGACCGAAGCCCAAAAGAATGAAATCGATTCTTGGGCTCACGAAAACGATTAAGGAATAGCAATGATTACACACGAATTAGATCAAGGTTCACAAGAATGGCTTAAATTTAGACTTGAGCACGATGGCGCAAGCGAAATAGCCGCGGTATTGGGGTTATCCAAAAACACCACACGCAACGAATTGTTGCGTATTAAAAGCACCGGCATTGGGAAAGAATTTTCTGATTATGTTCAGCGCATGGTATTAGACAAAGGCCATGAAATTGAGGCGCTAGCAAGACCGATCGTTGAAGAAATTATCGGGGAAGAATTATACCCTATTGTCGCGTCAAATAGAGGCCGGTTATCGGCCTCATGCGACGGCCTAACTATGATGGAAAACATTGGCTGGGAAAACAAGCAGTACAATGACGCTTATTACAGTATTGTTTTGAGCGGCGAAATTCCAGAAGAACATATGCCGCAAGTTCAACAATGTTTGCTGGTTACAGGCGCTGAAAAGTGGTTCTTTACTGTTTCCGATGGGACCGAAGAAAGAACCAAAGGAGTTTGGGTTTATCCTGACCAAGAATGGTTTGAAAAAATCAATTTGGCATGGTCACAGTTTCATAAAGATTTGGCCGAATATGAATACACGCCAGTTGTTGAGCCACCTAAAGCGGAAGCCATTAAAGACCTTCCTGCTGTGACCGTGCATGTTAGAGGTGAGTTAACGCTGTGCAATATCAATGAAGTTACGCCGCTGTTTGACAAGTTTCTTTCCGGAGCAAAAACAGAACTAGTAACTGACAATGATTTTGCGCAAGCGGAAGCCGAAGCAAAGATGGGACGGGAAACAGCAAAGCGCTGCAAACTAACTGCAAAGGCGGTAGTCGATCAGATGCTTTCGATAAGCGAAGTTACTCGAACACTTGAAGAATATGCCGCTAAATTTGATGCGCTGGCATTGAAGCAAGAAAAGGCCGTCAGAGAGCAAAAAGAAGCTCGAAAAACAGCTGCAAAACTCGAACGTGATCAAGCTTATGCTATCCATATCGCGGCGCTGAACAATGAGATAAGCCCTATTGTTTTGGTATTGAACCAAGCCGATAAGCCTGATTTTGTCGGCGCTATGAAAAATCAGAGAACACTGGAAAGTTTGTATAACAAACTCGATACAGAGCTTGCGCGCGCAAAGATTGCGGCAGATGCCGTTGCAAAATCAGTAAGGTTAAATCTTAACCTGATCAATGGGCAGTCAAGTTATAAATTTCTATTCAACGATTCTCAGCAACTGGTTTACAAGGACTTTGATGATTTAAAGTTGCTGATTGATTCAAGAATAGATGCCCATAAAAAGGCCGAAGAAGAAAGAATCGAAACAGAGCGCTTAAGGATAAAAGCCGAAGAAGAAGCCAAAGCAAAACAAAAGGCCGAGGCCGAGCAAAAAGCAAAGCTGGAAGCCGAGCGCGAAAAAATACGTCAGGAAGAACAAGCTAAAGCTGAAGAAAAGTTACGCGCAGAGCAAGCCGAAAAATACCATATCGAACAAGAAACCAAGCAAGCCGATGATCTTGCAGGGCGCGAAAAGGCTGAGCGTGATAATCAAGAAATGATGGAGCAGGCGACTGCTAAAAATAGCGACGAAGCAGATAATGTTGCAGCTGATCCACTAAAACAAGCTGAAGTTGAACATGTTGTTGAGCGGCTTATTGATACTGCGAAAATTTACAATCAAGAAAAACCGATAAAAGGCGGTAATCCCTCTGTCGAAATGGTGACGATACCTAAATCAGAATACGAAGAACTTGTTTCGAAATCGACATGGCTTTCCTGCCTTGAAGATGCCGGAGTGGATAACTGGACTGGGATTGATCATGCCAAAGAAATGCTTGAAGAACTTGCAACGGCTTAGCTATGCAGGGCTTTGAAAAAGAAAAATTCATGGCCTCACTAAAAACTAGACTGCCTAGCGCAAATGTTAGATTAAAAACGACAACTCCAGTGCAGCGTCAAGAATACCTTGAACTAAGCCAATCACTACCTAGACAAAGCCGCTTGCCTGCTCTTGGCAGCGGCGCACTTTATAATGGACCGAGAAATGAAAACACATTTTGAAACAGATTGGAATCGAGCACGGCTTATATCTGACCATCCACTTGTCGATGAGGCAATACGTAATTTAGCAGATGATCCAACAAATGATAATGCTGTCTGTTTGGTTCGAGCGGTTATTGATGCTACAAAACCGAATTGTCAAATGCAGCATCAATGGGTTTCAAAAGCAGCGTTAGATGTAAATGCAGAACGCAGACGGCAAGTAGAGGAATTAGGCTATGGCCCGGAGCATGAATAATGCAAATATTTGATATGGACTATCTCGACATCCCACTAAGTAAAATGAAAAGTGGAGAATTAATCGTCTGTCATGATCCGCAAAATAGATTAGGCAAACCGACATGGGGAGTTATTCGTCACTTTGAGGGTAGTCCAGAGCCTAAAGGTTTGTTTTGGGATAAAGGCATGGCGGTTATATTTGCCGAGGCTATGAGTGTCGGCAAATCAATGCAACCAAAATGCAAAGAACCAGGATGCGGATTAACTCCGCCATGCCCAGATTGCGGTAGAAGTTTGATTGAATATAACGAATAGCGGAGCAAAGGAAGCGAATATTCAAACAAGGGATCAAGCACGATAGCTAATTTCAGCAGCCGGGATAACAACTGAAAACGTAACCATAGATCAACTATCGGCATTGCGTGGATACATTAATTCGAGAATGGTTATAAGTGGCAATTATCGCGACTCGTACAGAATGAATGACGAAGTTTCTCCATTTATGACATGCCGATCTGACCAATGGGACGAGCGAGAAGCTGTATCGTTTAACCGGGACGGATTTATCGGTTTTGCTGGATGGGCAGATAACACCAATATTGTGCCGATACTTGATGGAGTTTGTGACTGGCTTATATCGATACAGGAGCAAAGGAAGTGACTGAAACCGTACTTTGTGGAAATGAAGATTACTTCTGTGGTTATGGCCGAAAGCGTGATTGATGCGCTTGGTGTTGCTGAAAGCAAGAGCAGCGAAATATTCAGCGACGGCGAGTTGACCGCACAAGACGCCACAGAATTGAATAGCCTTGAGCAACTGAAGCGCCTTGACCATGAATGGGACGAGATGTGCATTCCGTACAACGGCGACGGAAACACCCGCCTGAAAGACCTTCTTCCGGAAACAGATCCATTAAAGGACAATAAAACGATGGATATGTTTGCGTGAAAGGTAGCCGAAAAGTCAGAAGTTAAAGGATCACAAAAGGAGTAAGAAGTGAAAACAGTTGATATTTTATTGAAAAAATATGGTGATAAGTTTATTCCTGTCAGCGTAGCAATGTCCGATTATTACGGCATATCGACAGTGGCTACAGCAGAGAAGTACGCCAGAACAAAACGATTCCCAGAGCTTAAAGCATTTAAGGCAGGAACAAACTGGCTAGTGGATATTGAAAATTTGGCCGATGCCCTGGATAGTAAAGCAAGGGCATCGCGTTAAATGTCCACATCACCCGGATTAAGGTTAGTGTATCGCTGTAAACTGGACCACGAACTATGAAGCGAGACTTGCTGAACATGCTGAATCGATAGTCCCGCTTCAAAAAGTCTTGATACAGCTTCATGCCTAAGATCGTGAAAACGCAAGTCTTTAATTCCCAGCATGTGGCAAGCATTTGTAAAATTGATGCTGATACTTTTGGCGCTTCGAGGAAATACAAACTCACCTACCCTGTCCTGCCTCATGATTATTTTATAGGCCGAGCGCGGCAGCTTGCAGTGTTTCTTTATTGATCGTCTTAATGGGTCTTTAAGATCACGAATTAAAGCGGTTCTATTATCATGGTTAATGTCGTCCCATCGTAATAATGTGATTTCTTCTTGTCTACGGCACGAATAAATTGCAAACCACATAACATGCAACATCCATTTATTTCCGAAAAATCGAGATAATGCCCAAAGTTCGCTTCTTGTCGGCCTGCGTTCGCGTTTATCGGCTTTTTTTATTAATCGCTCTTTTCTCAGCACCTCCTTGGCCGATTCGAAAATAGATTGATCGGTATCAAGATCAATAACGCCTGCCATTGTTGTTATTACCGCTCCCAGCCAAACTAAATCATATTGCGCTGTTTGGGGCTTTACCTCTTTGTTGCGCTCGCGGATATGCTTAATAATATCTTTGACAGTCAGTGTATGCACGTTGTACTTGGCAATATCAGAGCGCATCAGCTTGTTGAGTTCAGATAGCTTGGTTGCGCCAGACGGATTGAAGGTTTCGATGTATAGCTTTATCACCTCCTTTATCGGAAGCGCATCTTTTCGTTTGTAAACGCTCGACTCCTGCATTTCAACTTCGCGGCGCATACCCCAATCACGCGCAAGTTTTTCACGGGCGAAAGTCTTGCTTTCACGGTGAATGATTTCCCCGTGGCTTTTAATTACAATGGACGCCTTAAATACGGTGACACCGTCGGCCTTAGTTCGCTTGCTGATTGATGCCATTTGGTACACCTGTGGTACGCCTTAAGAATTGAACGTATTTTAGGCGTACTGGATCAGACATATCAATCTATTTTTTACCATAATTTACCATTATGAACCGAGATAATACGCAGTATCGACACCCAGTGCATACGATCAGCATTCGTGGCGCCAGAACTCATAATCTAAAAAATATCGATCTTGACCTGCCCAGGGATCAATTGATCATTATCACCGGACTGTCCGGTTCGGGCAAATCATCGCTGGCATTCGACACCATTTATGCCGAAGGTCAACGGCGCTATGTAGAATCGCTTTCCACCTATGCACGCCAGTTTTTGTCGATGATGGAAAAACCCGATGTCGACCATATCGAAGGCTTGTCCCCGGCCATTTCCATCGAACAAAAATCCACTTCGCACAACCCGCGTTCCACCGTCGGCACGATCACCGAAATCTACGATTATTTAAGACTGCTCTACGCCCGAGCCGGTACGCCGCGCTGCCCTGAACATCAGGTTTCTCTGGAAGCGCAAACGATCAGCCAGATGGTTGACCATGTGCTCTCGCAACCACAAGATCAACGCTGGATGCTGCTGGCGCCGGTCGTCAACGACCGTAAAGGCGAGCATATCCAGTTGCTAGACGACCTACGTGCCCAAGGATTCATTCGCGCCCGGATTGACGGCACCGTGTACG
>CAZJOY010000200.1:0-7786 GCA_964547705.1 uncultured Methylobacter sp.
CTTACACGAAAAGAGCGGCGCTCATCCTCAGTTTTCTTATCCCGAATTCAGGTTACACTAGGGGCAGACGATTTCTTGATAGTATCGCTCAAAAGTTCTGGCGCAATGCTCATGATTAGCCACCTGCATACCTTGTTTCAGGCAGACGGAAAAAGCTCTTCACCAACTCTGTTTTCTCTTTGATAGACTGCATGGCGGCGAGGATCACTCGTTCCATTTCATTCTTGCTTTGGATAGGCCGTTTACCTGCATCCGCTTTGGCGTGGTTCCAAACCTGTTCATCCGGATTTAATTCCGGTGAATAAGGCGGCAAGAAAACCATCATGACTTGTCCTTGTTGAGTCTCTAAAAAAGCCCTGACTTTCTTGCTATGGTGATACCGGGCATTGTCGGCAATAACGAAAATGGGGCATTCGGCGTCGTAACGCAGTTTTTTTAGAAAATCAATGAACTTTTCCGCGTCCATTGCCCCTTCGATGACGTCAAAGTGCAAGTCACCACGGGCGGATACGGCACTGATCAGTTTGAAACCAAAGCGGCCGCCACTGTCCGTGACCACCGGCGTTTCCCCGATCTTGCCCCAGGTTGTGCCTCGGTGCGCATCGCTACGGAAGGCTGCCTCGTCCACAAAATACAACCGGGCACCGTGTTTTTTGGCTTCGGCGACGGCGGCGGGGTAAGCCTCGGAAAGATAGGCCCTGACTTTGTCAGGATCTTGTTGGTAAGACTTGTAAACCGGTCGTTGTGGACTCAGACCCAAGTGACCGAGTAAGCGGCAAACACTGCTCTTCGATAGCTTTAACCCGCGTTCTTTTTCCAGCAAGGCCCTGATAACTTTGGCTGTCCATAGGCAGGGCAGTTTGTGGTTCAAAGGGTTGCCCATGGTCACGGCATCATAAAGCCATTTTAGATCATCCCCCGTGATTTTCTTGGGGCAACCCTGACGGTTTTTTCGGTTAAGGCTTGCCAGCCACCTTGGCGGCAGTGGCTAACCAACCGAATACCGCCCGGGTTGGGATATTGAAAACACGCGCCACTAGCGTGACTGGCTCGTTTCGAACCACGATGGTTTCGACAACTTCTTTACGCTTTTGGCTTCTTTTTTCGGCTCTGTTCATGAGCTAATTTTAATATGTCTATGCTAAAACTTATGAGACGTTTAATAGAATGTCATGCGGCTAATGATACATCAAACTACAGATTCAACCCATTACCCAATAGTTTTATGCGGAAAATACTCGCTCATATGGTAGAGCTGTCTTTTTGAATAATCGGGTGGAAATGCCCCATTACATTTTGAATCACTGATTGAGGTTTAAAAGTCGAACATCACATAGAAAAACTAGCAAGTAATTGAAACAGTTAGCTTTGTAGAATTTGTATAGTTTTTTTCAGTCCCTAAAACTAAATTCCAGCTTTAACAAAGAAAGATTTAAGGACTGATGATAAACTGTAAAGATTGTAAAACATTCTACAATCTTCAAACTATAAATTAATCCTCTATAGTAGAAATAGGTCTATCGACTAACTCGACATAAGCCATAGGTGCATCATCTCCAGGTCTAAATCCGCATTTCATAATACGCAAGTATCCACCAGCTCTATTCTTATAACGTGGTCCTAACTCATTAAAGAGTTTTGTTACAATATCACGATCACGTAACCGAGAGAAAGCAAGACGCCTTTTAGCTACACTATCTTCTTTAGATAACGTAATTAAAGGTTCAGCATAACTTCTTAATTCTTTCGCTTTTGGTAAAGTCGTTTTTATTAATTCGTGTTTAAATAGAGAGCTAACCATATTGCTAAATAGCGCCTTACGATGACTGCTATTAATATTGAATTTTCTTCCAGATTTACGATGTCTCATTATAAGAAGACCTAATGTTAGTGTGTTATTGCGTGAGTTTGGTCTGCAAGGTTTTCAGGAGGCCAGTTTTCTAACCTCATACCTAAAGATAAACCCTTTAAAGCAAGAATGTCTTTTATTTCTGTTAATGATTTCTTGCCAAGATTAGGAGTCTTTAATAACTCAACTTCGGTGCGTTGAATTAAATCTCCAATGTAAAAAATATTCTCAGCTTTCAAGCAATTAGCAGAACGTACTGTTAACTCAAGATCATCTACAGGACGAAGAAGCACAGGATCGAATATTTCTTCAACCTCAACCTCTTCCTCTGTGAATTGATCATTTACTTTTTCAAAATCAACAAAGACAGATAATTGATCATGAAGTATCGTTGCTGCCAATTTAATGGTCTCTTCTGGATCAACAGTTCCATTAGTTTCCAGCTCAATAATCAATTTATCTAAATTAGTTCGCTGTTCAACGCGAGTACTTTCAACTTGATAAGCAACTTTAACAATCGGGCTATATGAAGCATCAAGCTGAAGAGCGCCTACAACCAAACTATGCTCAGAATTTGATTTACGAACACTTACTGGCTCATAACCTCTTCCTCGACGAACTCTAATCTTCATGTTTAATACGCCAACCTGTGTCAAGTTAGCTATTATCAAATCAGGATTGATAATTTCCACATCATGAGGAACTATAATATCAGCAGCTGTAACGCAACCAGCCCCATGTTTGGAAAGAGTAAGTTCAACTTCGTCTTTCGAATGAAGAACAACAGCTAATTTTTTAAGATTAAGCAAAATATCAATTACGTCTTCTTGAACACCCTCTATAGTAGTGTATTCATGGAGAACACCTTCAATTTCAACATCTGTAACTGCACAACCCGGAATTGTTGACAGCAGTACTCGACGCAAGGCATTACCAATAGAATGACCAAATCCTCTTTCAAGAGGTTCAATAACAATCTTAGAATGATTAGGTGTTTTACTTACAACCTCAACTAAACGAGGCTTTAGCAAGCCAGAAATGGAATTCTGCATTTATATCCCTCAAAACTACGATTATTTAGAGTAAAGCTCAACTACCAATTGTTCATTTATATCACTACCTAAATCTGCACGGTCTGGTAGAGAACTAAAAGTACCTGTCATTGTCTTTGAATTAACGTCAACCCAAGAAGGGAAGCCATACTGTTCAGTTACAGTTAAAGCATCAACAATTCTTTGTTGCTTTTTCGCTTTTTCTCTAATGGCAAGAACATCGCCTGGAGAAACTTGATAAGAAGGTACATTAATTAAAACATTATTAACGTGGATAGACTTATGACTAACCAACTGACGAGCTTCCGCCCTCGTAGAAGCGAAACCCATACGGTATACAACATTATCCAACCTTGATTCTAAAAGGTTCAATAAATTCTGACCAGTTGCGCCTTTCTTCAAATCTGCCGATTTATAGTAGTTTCTAAACTGTTTTTCTAAGATGCCATATATTCTACGTAACCGCTGTTTAGCTCTTAACTGAGTAGCATAATCCGAACTTCTTGTTCGCTTAGTACCATGCTGACCAGGGCGCTGATCCAATTTACATTTATTTTCTAAAGACTTTCCTCTGCTTTTTAAAAACAGATCAGTGCCTTCTCTTCGACTTAATTTACAGGTAGGCCCAAGATATCTTGCCATAACAAACTACTCCAGATTTATACGCGGCGTTTTTTCGGCGGACGACAACCATTATGAGGAATTGGCGTCACATCAACAATATTATTAATTTTGAATCCTAAATTATTCAAAGAACGTACAGCGGATTCACGCCCTGGACCAGGGCCTTTTATCATGACATCAAGATTTTTCATGCCAAATTCCAAAGCAACTGTACCCGCTTTTTCAGCCGCAACTTGCGCAGCAAAAGGGGTGCTTTTTCTGGAACCACGAAAACCAGACCCGCCTGATGTTGCCCAAGAAAGAGCATTACCTTTTCTGTCTGTGATAGTTATAATTGTATTATTAAAAGAAGCGTGCACATGAACAATGCCATCTGCAACTTCTTTTTTTATACGTTTTCTAGAACGATTTTGACTCGCCATTTAGCTCAACCTCTTAAAGGAATATCTTATTTTTTAATTGCCTTACGTGGGCCTTTTCGAGTACGAGCATTAGTTCTCGTTCTCTGCCCTCTTAAAGGCAATCCTCTACGATGTCTAATTCCACGATAGCAACCCAGATCCATCAAACGCTTGATATTCATAGAAACTTCACGACGCAGATCACCTTCTACTGTCATCTTTGAAACCACATTACGAATGGCTTCTAATTGCTCTTCAGTCAGTTCTTTTATTTTAATAGAAGGCTTTATACCCACTTCAACACAAATTTCACTTGCAGTTTGACGACCAACCCCATAAATAGCAGTCAAAGCAATAACCGCATGTTTATGATCTGGTATATTTATCCCGGCAATACGTGCCATCTAGATACTCCCACTTAATAGCGCTCTAAAGTTAAGCGTCAGATTATAACATTAATAAAAATCATGACGCAACAATTATTATCCTTGTCGTTGCTTATGTTTACCGTCTTCACAGATAACCCTGACAACACCGTTTCTTTTTACAACCTTACATTTTCTACAAATTTTTTTTACAGAAGCACGAACTTTCACAACTAACTCCTAGATTACTTTATGTTTATTAACTTATTTTTTCAGATTGGCTTTCTTCATTAAACCATCATACTGCTGGGACATAACGTGCGTTTGCATTTGTGAAATGAAATCCATTACAACCACCACAATAATCAGCAAAGATGTTCCTCCAAAATAAAAAGGAACATTCCAATAAACAATCAAAAACTCAGGCAATAAACACACAAGCGTAATATAGAATGCACCGATTAATGTTAGCCGGGTCATTACTTTATCTATATAAGAACTTGTTTGAAGACCTGGTCTTATTCCAGGTAAAAATGCACCCGATTTCTTTAAATTATCTGCTGTCTCTTTTGAATTAAATACTAAAGCAGTATAAAAGAAACAGAAGAAAACAATAGCTGCCGCATAAAAAATCACATATACCGGCTGACCAGGCGACAACATAGTGGCTATGTCCTGCAACCAAGAAAAACCCTCAGTATTTCCAAACCATCCAGCAATAGTTGCTGGAAACAAGATTATACTTGATGCAAAGATAGGAGGTATTACTCCTGCCATATTGAGTTTTAAAGGCAAGAAACTACTTTGCCCTGCATACATCTTTCGACCTTGCTGTCTCTTTGGGTAATTAATAAGTATCCTTCTTTGTCCTCTCTCAACAAAAACCACTAACGCGGTTACAGAAAGCGACAATAAGAACAATAAAATGATAAATGCTCCATTCATTTCACCGGTTCTTGCTAACTCTAAAGTACCACCAATTGCTTTTGGCAATCCTGACACTATACCTGCAAATATGATCAGAGAAATACCATTACCAAGCCCTCTTTCTGTAACTTGCTCTCCCAGCCACATTAAAAAAACTGTACCAGTAACTAAAGTAACCGTTGTAATAACAATAAAGCTTATGCCTGGACTTAAAACCACTGAAAGCCCACCAGCCGTTTGGTTTTGCAGTGCTAAAGAGATACCAATTGCTTGAAAAGTTGCCAATACAACTGTGCCAAATCGAGTATACTGCGAAATTTTACGACGCCCTGACTCACCTTCTTTTTTTAACTGCTCCATTGCCGGAATAACAACCGTCATCAACTGCATTATAATTGACGCTGAGATATAAGGCATTATACCTAATGCAAATAAACTTAGACGCATCAAAGCGCCGCCCGAGAACATGTTAAACATATCCAAGATTGATCCGCTTTGCTGCTCAAACATTACAGCAAGTGCCTTAGGATCTATTCCAGGCACAGGGATATGGGCACCGACTCTGTATACAAAAAAAGCTCCCAAAACAAAAAGCAACCTCGCTTTAAGCTCTGAAAAACCACCGACCTTCCCAGACACCTGCGCTCTTGATGTAGTCACTTAAACCTCTACTTTGCCGCCAGCAGCTTCAATAGATTCTCTAGCTCCACCTGTTACTTTTATTCCTTTGATTGTCAAAGCCTTATTTAACACACCTGACTTAATAATCTTTGCTTTCTTTGTAAACACAGGCACGATATTAGCATTAATAAGTACCTTAAGATCAACCACATCGACAGTCAAAATATCGAGCTCACTCAATCTAACCTCGGCGGAGTATTTACTGATCAGTGAAGTAAATCCAATCTTTGGCAATCGACGCTGCAAAGGCATCTGACCACCTTCGAAACCTACTTTATGAAAGCCACCACTGCGCGCCTTTTGTCCTTTATGCCCTCTGCCACAGGTCTTACCAAGCGTACAGCCGATACCACGACCCACTCGTTTAGACGGTCTACGAGCCCCTTCACTTGAACGGATTGTATTTAAAAACATTACACTTCCTCAAATTTTAGCATGTATGATATTTTATTTATCATACCGCGGTTTTCAGGCGTATTAAGCACTACAACCGTCTGATTGATCTTGCGTAATCCCAAACCTTTTAAACAGGCTTGGTGACGCGGTAAACGCCCAAATCTGCTTTTTATCATCGTAACACTTATTTTATTGCCAGCCATTACTACTACCCAATAATCTGTTCAACTGATAAGCCGCGCTTTGCAGCTATTTGGTTAGCGTTATGCATTCCAGTAAGGCCGTTAATTGTTGCTCTGACAACATTTATAGGATTACTTGTTCCGATGCATTTAGCTAATACATTATGCACTCCAACCACTTCAAAGACCGCTCTCATTGCTCCACCGGCGATAATCCCCGTACCTTCAGAAGCAGGTTGCATATAAACTTTAGCTGCTCCAGTTGTGTTCATAACAGGGTATTGCAACGTGTCACCCTTCAAAGAAACTTTGCGCATATTCTTACGTGCTTGCTCTAGAGACTTTTGAATTGCAATAGGCACTTCGCGAGCTTTGCTGACGCCATATCCAACCCTACCTTCACCATCACCAACTACCGTTAGTGCTGTGAAACCAAAAACCCTACCGCCTTTTACAACTTTTGCAACACGCCTTACATTAACTAATTTTTCTTGCAAACCATCTGCACTAACCTGAGAAGGTGCTGTAGACATTTTATTCCCCTAAAATTTCAAACCGGCTTCGCGTGCCGCATCAGCCAATGCCTTAACGCGACCATGATATTTAAATCCTGAACGATCAAAAGCAACCTCAGATACTCCAGCTGCTATTGCTTTTTGCGCAATAAACTTCCCTACCTCAGCGGCAGCAATTACATTCCCTGTATTCTTTAATATCGTTTTAATCTCAGCCTGAGTTGTTGATGCGCTTGCTAAAGTTGTCGTTCCATCAGCACTAATAACTTGAGCGTAAATATGTTGCGAAGTTTTATGAATTGATAGTCGGGTTGTGCTTAATTTCTTAATTTTGCAACGCAATTTTAATGCGCGCTTCATACGAGCTTTTTTCTTATCCATTTCGCTACCTTACTTCTTCTTAGCTTCTTTTCTTGCAACATGTTCATCAGTATATCTGACACCCTTACCTTTGTATGGCTCAGGTGGACGATATGCTCTAATTTTCGCAGCAACTTCACCTACCAACTGCTTGTCGCTTCCCTTAATTAATATTTCCGTTTGACTAGGTGTTTCAACCAAAACGCCGGCCGGAACTTCAAAATCAACTGGATGGGAAAAACCAAGGGCTAGATTGAGTATATTTCCCTTAGCCTGTGCTCTATAGCCCACGCCAATCAGGGTTAGTTTCTTTTCAAAACCTGCGGAGACACCAATAACCATGTTGCTTACGATTGCTCTAGCTGTTCCAGCTTGAGCAGTAGCTTTTTTATCATCTTTATCCCACTGGACCTGAATTACGTTATCCGTAATAC
>CAZJOY010000201.1:0-7754 GCA_964547705.1 uncultured Methylobacter sp.
TGCTCGTGTGCTGACCTTGGACGCCAAGTCCGAGCGTTTTCTTACCTCTGAGAAGAAGGATATGATTGTAAACTCGTTTGCCACCTGGCAAATCGGTGATGTGGGTCTTTTTTTACTCTGCGGTCGGCGATGTCCGGTCCGCCGATATTTATGCGAAAAGTTTCGGTAAAAACGCCGAGTTTTACGCTTTTTACCGCAGTTTGCAGGCTTATCAGGCAGCGTTTGAAAAAACTCAGGATACCTTGGCGTTAAAGCCGGATTCCGATTTTTTTAAATACTTTAACAATGAAAACTGACTGTTAAAGCTGAGTCGAGCAGCTTGTCTGCTCAAACGAAACTTATGCCCTTTGGGTATAAGCAGGAGAAATTAAAGACTATGAGAGTATATATTGTTCGTTTAGTGGTGCTTGTTGTGATCAGCGCCGTGCTGTATAGCATATTCAACCGCAACGCACCGGCGTATGAGGAAAACTACGCGGTGCCGTACTCGGATTTTATCGAGAGTGTACGCAGCCGCAACATTTCGGAAGTGGTGATCACCGGCACCGATATCGATGGCCGCCGCACCAATGGCGAGCGTTTTATCACTTACAATCCCAATGATCATCGTCTGATAGACGAATTGTTGGAATACGGCGTCAAAATCAAAGTCGAAAAGCCGGAAATGAATTCGACTTTGATGCAGATATTCATTTCATGGGCGCCGATGCTATTGCTGATCGGCTTGGCGGCTTATTTTATGAATAAGCAAACCGGGGGCGGAGGGCAAATGGGTTTCGGCAAAAGCCGCGCCAAGCTGATGGCTGAAGACCAGATTAAGGTGCGTTTTAGCGATGTCGCCGGGGTCGAAGAAGCCAAGGAAGATGTCGTCGAGATGGTGGATTTTCTTAAAGATCCGGGCAAATACGAAATCCTGGGCGGCAAGATACCGCGCGGCGTGCTGATGGTCGGTCCTCCGGGTACCGGTAAAACGCTGCTGGCCAGGGCGATTGCCGGTGAAGCCGGGGTGCCGTTCTTCTCAATCTCCGGTTCCGACTTTGTCGAAATGTTCGTCGGTGTCGGCGCATCGAGGGTGCGCGATATGTTCGAGCAAGCCAAAAAGCGCGCACCGTGTATTATCTTTATCGACGAAATCGATGCGGTCGGTCGTCACCGCGGCAATGGCAGCACCGGCGGCGGTAACGATGAGCGCGAACAAACCCTGAACCAGTTGCTGGTCGAAATGGACGGCTTTGGCGGCAACGAAGGCATTATCGTCATTGCCGCGACCAACCGCGCCGATGTGCTCGACAAAGCCTTATTGAGACCGGGCCGCTTCGACCGTCAAGTGCAGGTCGGCTTGCCCGACATCAAGGGCCGTGAGCAGATCCTGAAAGTTCATGCCGGTAAAGTCCCGCTGTCCGATGACGTCAATATTAACGATTTGGCGCGAGGCACTCCGGGCTTTTCCGGGGCTGAGCTCGCTAACCTGATTAACGAGGGCGCGTTGTTCGCCGCACGCAGCAATCAGCGCGTGGTCACGATGAGCGATCTTGATAAGGCTCGCGACAAAATGATCATGGGCGCGGAAAAACGCACGATGGTGATGAGCAAGGAAGATTTGTTGATGACGGCTTATCACGAGGCCGGGCATGCGATTGTCGGCCGCATCGTGCCCGATCATGACCCGGTTTATAAAGTCAGCATCATGCCGCGCGGAGGCGCGCTGGGTATCACCATGTTCTTGCCGGAACGCGACCAATAC
The DNA here is from genome assembly GCA_964547705.1 of uncultured Methylobacter sp. Taxonomy (GTDB): domain Bacteria; phylum Pseudomonadota; class Gammaproteobacteria; order Methylococcales; family Methylomonadaceae; genus Methylobacter_A. Next base: position 1,745 of record CAZJOY010000201.1, read on the forward strand.
AGCGCCAGCAAGGATAAGCTGGAAGGGCAAATCTCCAGCCTGTTTGGCGGCAGGGTCGCCGAAGCGTTGATTTACGGTAAAAGTAAAGTGACTACCGGGGCGTCCAACGACATTCAACGGGCAACGCAACTGGCGCGCAGCATGGTCACCAAATGGGGTTTGTCGGACCGTCTCGGCCCGATGGATTACGGCGATAACGAGGGCGGCTATATGGGGACGCAAGCCAAGCCGATGTCCGAAAAAATGGCGCAAGTCATCGACGAGGAAATCCGCCATGTTATCGATGAAAACTACCAACGCGCTGAGCAAATCCTGAAAGACAACATCGATATTCTGCACAACATGGCGCATGCCTTGCTGGCTTGGGAAACGCTGGATAAGCATCAGATCGATACGTTGATGAAAGGCCGGATGATTGATCCGCCTGAGTCGGACGTCGATGAATCCTTGATTAGCGAAATTGCGCTGGATGGCAGCGTTAGTAAAAGTCCGAAAGACTCGAAGCTGGCCGCTTCTTAATTAAACCAAATTAAGCTGGGGCTGTGACGTCCCGGCTAACCTGTCCTCCTCTATATGCCCTTTACGCGCCGTCCTGGTGAAGGGCATCTTTTTGCCCGGAGATGATCATGAGTGCTAAATTTTTAAATCAAAAAACACTGCAATTGCTAAGCATGCTGTCGGCAATTAATTTTAACGTCGCTGTTATCCTGCTGCTGGTTGTCAGTCTAATTTCCGCAGCCGGTAGTTCACTGCTTTTTGATAATAACAGTGAGCTTTACGGCTCGTTGGCCGGCAACTTGCGTTTGATGTTGGTTTATTTAACGCTCAGTCAATTTGCTGCGTATTGTTATTGCAGTTATAGCGAAAACTATCGTCTATTGGTGCCGGTCGGCTTGTTCTGGTTATTGCTGATGGGCTCAATCGAGTTTTACGGGACGGTTAACCAAATATCGATAGATGAGGACTATGGCCGGCTTTTTCTCTATTTGGGCTTGTCTAATCTGGTTTATGGCGGGTTGATGTTTATAAACGGCGATCAGTGCAGGGATGTCGATTGAAGCAAAACGTAGATCTATTTCGATGGCAGTAAAAGTGGCATGCCGTCGCTGCTGATTGAGTTAATTTTACTGCTTTGTTTGTAAGTATTATCTTATAGTAAATTTGCCGGATTAACTCAATGTCAGCTATTAAGCCATATTCTTGAAAGATTTGAGTGAAAATGGCGGAATAATCGTTTTATATAAATATGGCGCATTGTCGCATCAGGCTTTTTTGTAGTCGTTTGCTTACATGTTTTTGATGCTTCTACATTAAAATTACCTTAAAATGTGAAAAACCTCGCATTATTTTGTTGCTTTTCATTTCGGGAACGCAGGCTAAAGGCAAATTTATGGATTTTCAACCTGCACTGATCAATATCCTGGTCGCGGATCGGCATGAGCTTATCCGTATAGGATTGCGAGCATTATCTAAAGATTATGAATCTTTACGCATTATTGCCGAAGCGTCTCGTTTTGATCAGACACTCCAGCTTGCATCGCAATATAAGCCCACTATTATTTTGTTGGATTCATTGCTGGATGACGGTGATTGTCTTGAACAAATTCCCAAGCTCTTGGCGCACTGTCCTCAAGTCAGAATATTGCTGTTTACCAGCGATACCCAAGAAGAAACCCATCTACACGCACTACGTTTAGGTGTTGCCGGGATTGTTCCCAAACATCAAAGTGCCGAATTGCTGCTCAAAGCCATTCGCGCCGTAAACACCGGGCAGCTCTGGTTTGACCGTAATGTCACCCAACTGGTTTTACAAAACCAAGCCAATCAGAAACCAAAGCCGGTATCTGTTGCGAGCACGCTAAATCCCCGTGAACGCAGGATCGCCTGCATGTCTTCAAAAGGCTTAACCGCCAAAAAAATTGCCACTGTCCTTTCAATTAGCGAGAAAACGGTGCGCAATAAACTTACCTTAATCTACGAAAAATTGAATGTAGCGGGTCAAGTCGCGCTATGTCTACAGTTCAGCCAACTGGATTTTTGCGATTCCCCCGATTTTTCCTGTCTTCGGGACAAATGTCCCGATAAACAAGGATAAATACCACCTTAAAGTCAGGAGTATTGGCTCTGTTTTAGGCTCTACCTCATCGTTATAGTAACCCCAAGTTTTAGAAACCGGAGCGGATAACGATGATACAAGCTAATTCAAATCAACGAAGAGAAGATCGTGTTGCTGTGGCTTTTCCGGTGCTGGTTCATGTCAAAAATACGGATGGGCGGCCCGTAAAAGCCACCACGTTAACTGACAATCTAAGCCAAGGAGGGGCCTTTTTACAGCTACCGTATTTATTGGGACTGGATACCTTGTTATTCATCTTTATTCAATTGTCCGATACCGTCAGGCTGGCTGCCAGAGGCCGGGTAGTTCGCACCGAAGATAAAAATAACGGTCTGACCGGTGTCGCGGTGTGTTTTAACAACACCCGATTGATGCCTGTTTTGGCGGTTTAATAGTCAATAGAAATTTTAAAGGGTCGAATACGACCGTAAAGGATAGACCGGTAGAGTCTACCTTTAAACACAAATTAAAATAACAAAGGGGATTATCATGGCAACAAAGCCAACAAAAACAACAACAGTTGAAGACTCTGCATCAATTACAAAATTAGCGGGCCTGACTGGAGCAGCTAAGGACGAAACTGTCAGCGTATCAGTATTAACCGGATCGGGCGATCTGAATGTGCTAAGCAATGATCCAGGTTCGGCGGTAATCTATTCATTGGCGCAAACTGTATTTAACCCTGCTACCAGAACTACTACGTTTAACGGCACTACGCTTGCCGCAACCGATCAGTTTCCAGTAATAACTACCGGTGATATTTACTCAGCAGGCGGCGCTAAGCTGTCTCTTAATTCAAACGGCACAATTCACTACGATGCAAGCTCTATGCTGTCTGCTCTTCAGGCTCTTGCCGAAGGCGAAACATTCGTCGATAGCTTTGTTTACACCATTCGCATGGCCAACGGTACGATAAGCACAGCGAAAGCAACTGAAAACGTTGCAGGCGTGAATGACGCGCCGGTAGCCAAAGCCAAGAATGACACAGCGACCGAAGATGGCAACGTGATTGTCGGTAATGTTACGGCAACCGATGTAGACCACAATGCTGTGCTGACCTTTGCGGCAGCTGCCAGTCAAAGTCCGGTGGCCGGCCTGACCTTTAACGCCGACGGTAGCTACAGCTTCGACCCGAGCAATGCGGCCTACCAGCATCTTGCGGCTGGCGCGACCCAAGACGTAGTCTTCAATTACACTGTTACCGACGAGCACAATGCAACGTCGAGCAGTAGCCTGACCATTACCGTGACCGGCACCAACGACCTGCCTGTAGCCGAAGCTGCGACTGGGGTTGCGACCGAAGACGGTGAAGTGGTCAACGGCAACGTGACTGCAACCGATGTTGACGATAACGCCGTGCTGACTTTTGCGGCAGCTGATGGTCAAAGCGCCGTGGCTGGTTTAACTTTTAACAGCGACGGTAGCTACAGCTTCGACCCGAGCAATGCGGCTTACCAGCATCTTGCGGCTGGCGCGACCGAAAACCTAGTTTTCAATTACACCGTTACCGACGAGCACAATGCGGCGTCGAGCAGTAGTCTGACTATCACCGTAACCGGCACCAACGATCTGCCTGTAGCCGAAGCTGCGATTGGGGTTGCGACCGAAGACGGTGAAGTGGTCAATGGCAATGTGACTGCAACCGATGTTGACGATAACGCCGTGCTGACCTTTGCGGCAGCTGACGGTCAAAGCGCCGTGGCCGGTCTAACCTTTAACGCCGACGGTAGCTACAGCTTCGACCCGAGCAATGCGGCCTACCAGCATCTTGCGGCTGGCGCGACCGAAGACGTGGTCTTCAATTACACCGTTACCGACGAGCATGATGCGTCGTCGAGCAGTAATCTGACTATCACCGTGACCGGCATTAACGATCCAGCGATCATCAGTGCTAGCGGTACTCAAGATACCAGCGTAACGGAGAGCGGTACTAACGTCACTGGCGATAATCTTGCAGGCGGCACGCTTCAGGTTTCCGATGTGGACGATAATGAAGCAGGGTTCCAAGTCATTACCGGTGATGGATTGAAAGGCCAATATGGATTATTCACTTTCGATGCTGAAGAAGGTGATTGGACATATACCCTGGATCAAAGCTTGGCAGGTGGATTGGTTACAGGTCAGTCAGTGTCAGAAGTTTTAACGGTCCACTCATTGGATGGCACTTCTTACGACATTATTGTCAATATCGCCGGCTCAGACGATACCAATACCAATACCAGTGGAGGTAGTGTCCCGGCCAAAGGCGATACGATCGATGTGACCTACGGTGCCGGTGTCGTGAAGTTGAACAATGTCTCCAGTGATACGCTGACGGCTTTTGGTGCGGATGACTTCCTGCGCTTGGCAGGTAACATTGATTACATAAGCGCCGAAATCAAAGACCTTGATAATGATCATCAGGCAGATGACACGCTTATCCATTTCAAGAACGTTAACAAGGATTTCGAGGTTAAGCTGATCGGTTTTACCGATTTTAGTAATCACCAACTGCTTGCCCCCAACGGTGATCCTCTGTACTAAATCTAAGTACTGAAACCATTGTAGTCGAGAAGCTCCAACGGTACTGCCGTTGGAGCTTTTTTGTTGAGCGCCTGGTTAACGTACCATCAATTAAAACTGACTTGGGAGTAAAGATAACTTTGTGCCTCAAGCGTTTATTCAAACTGTCAGCTATGTTCAGTCTTTACTTTTGCAAGTGAATAATACCTTTCCAAATCTTCCGGTGTATCCAGATCCCATTGTTCGCTGAGTTGGTAATACTCGAGTTTATATTGTTCAATGCGGTTGCGGGTTTTATCGAATACCTGGGCCGTTCCCCAGGGCATGTCAGTAAAGAGTTCCGAACGAGGCTGGTTAAGACCTATCAATACATAGCCGCCGTCTTCCGCGGGCGCTAATACGACTTCATGTTCCTGACTTAAAGCAACTAACGCTTGTTCCAGATCCTGCCCGGTTAATGACGGGCAATCGCAGCCCATCAGCAACGCGTGCGAGTAATCGGCAAGCGCCGAGCAAAACGCATGATGCATGCGTTCGCCTAAATCCGAACCTTGCTGTTGCTTTAGAATTAACGGATAGGTTGTTGCCGATTCGCTAAAAAACACATGGCCGGTTGTCGGCGCGCACCAGAGTTGCACCGGACATAAGTTGTTGAGTGTCGCCCGTTGCAGCGTTTTTGTGCTGAGTTCGCTATGAAGCTCTGCGGCCTGTTCGGCGGTTAATTCCGGGATCAAGCGGGTTTTGACTTGGCCGGGAATTGGGGCTTTGCAGAAAATCATCAGCACAGCGTTGGGATATTTGTAAGTCATGACGGGGGTGAGTTGCCGGTTATGTATAGGCGTTTAAACAACGTTGAGTAGGGCGTGCCGTGCGCGCCATGGATTTTAAGGCGCGCACGGCACGCCCTACGATCCAGATAATGAGTCGGTATAATCTGTCGTCGATCTTTTATCGGTAGAACGTAATATCAGTCAACATTTTCACCGCTTCCGCAATGTTTTAAAAGGCAACTGCAATAGTTGCATAAAGCCCAATTCATGCGGCTCGCGGAAAGGCTTTAAGCCAATAGCCATAGTCGTTTGCGGTTGCTTAGGTTCGGCAATATAAGTTCCGCACAGCCTGTCCCAGCAAGAAATCGAAAAGCCGTAATTACTGTCGGTTTCGGCCGGAACGGTCGAGTGATGAATACGGTGCATGTCCGGCGTGATGATCAGCCAACGCAGTTTTTTATCGATTGCCGGCGGGATATTGATGTTGCTGTGGTTAAAGGTTGCGGCGCCGTTCAGGATAATCTCAAAAGCGATAACCGCCCAAGGGTTCGCGCCGATTAGAACAATGCACAGCACTTTGTACAGCATCGAAATCATGATCTCCAGCGGATGAAAGCGCACC
>CAZJOY010000202.1:0-7695 GCA_964547705.1 uncultured Methylobacter sp.
AACTATGGAACTGAATATGGGTCAAATGCATCGGCAAACCGCCGATGCCCTGAATGGTATCCAGCGTAGTATTCATATTGCCGGGCACGCCCAGGTTACAGCCGTGCACATGTAAGGGATGAGTAACCCCGATCTCTTTAACCGCTGTCGCCAGCACCTTTAGAATTTCGCGCGGGGTTACGCCATAATGGCTGTTTTGTTCATCCAGATCGAGTTTGCGCTGGTTAAACTTAAACGCATTAATACCACCGGGATTAACGACTTTAACGCCAATTGCTTTAGCGGCTTGCATCGTAAAAGCGACATAATCGTTAATTGCTTTCTGGTCTTTTTTCGCCGTCAACATGCGCAGCAAATAATCATCGCTACCCATCAACACATAGCCGCCTTTATCCAGAATCGGAATATCGGCCATTTCCATATGCGCCTGACGCGCGTTTATCGGCAATACCGCGGGCTCGAAACCGGCCGTATAGCCCATTTCCGCATAACGGTAACCGGTCACGAAAGTGCTGGGCATCGCATGGCCGCAGCCGGAACGGCAAATGTCGGTGCGGTGAACGGGATCCTGACGATGATCTTCCGGCAACATCGTCCGGGCAATATTGCCCTTACCGCCACCGATATGCGTGTGCATGTCAATCGCGCCGGACATGACGGTTTTGCCGTTTAAATCGTATTCCTTATCGACCTTAAAATCGCCAACCGGCTTGTTGACGATACGTCCGTCCTGAATATAAATATCCTGTTTTACGCCATCGATCCCGCTGGCAGGATCATAGACAGCCCCGCCTGTTAATTTAATCAACATATTACTTACCTACAATGCTTGTTCAATGGCATGAAGTACGTCGGACGTACTGGGCAGGCCGGAATCGCGTAATTTTTTCAGACGTATCGCAACCACGTTATCCATACGATAAGCATGGCCGGCATGATCGATGCCTGGCGTACCGACTGGAATAAACACATCCGGCTCTTTGGCAAAGGTCATTCCGGAACGCCCCACCACAATAGTCGGCAAATCCGTTACCGGCGGCACGGCCTTGGCATTGAATGCCTGAACCCAAACCAATGCATCCGCCTCGCCATTGCTCAACAAAAAATTAGTATCGTTCAAATAAGGATCGTACTCAGGAAAGCCGCTGGAAAAGCGTGTACGCGCCGGATAACCGGTCGTCCAACCGCAAACCTGGTTAGCGGTCTGGTCGCCTTCCTTGCCGCCTAACGGCAAACCGGAGCTACGGGTGTTTCGATTGTTAATATCTTTGACCATTTCGGAAAGCGTCTGCACCGTCAGCTCGGCCTGGCTATAAGCCAACGCGCCAGCCGCCCAGGTCACAACGCTATAGCTTGCCGCTTTCAGTTTATCGGCAATCGCCTGCAAATCGGCCACGGAAATGCCGCCGACCGAATCGACGCGAATCGGATTGCCTTTAACCAGCGCTCTTAAGACTGCGATAACATCCGGCAAATCGCCATTGGTGCATTCAAAAACCGATGCTTTCTGGCCGCTAGGTGAAGTCGATGCATTACCGGAAGGCGCTTTGCCCAAATAGATAACCTCACGTTTGCTGGTATCGTCCAGGAACATGGACTCTTCATTCCATAGATAACGCTCGAAAAATCGCGGCGAGAAACTTTCAAGATCGACGCCGACCACCAGTAATAAATCACAGCGGTTTTTTACTTCCGCCAACGTCGTGTTCATCCAGCCGGAGTCCTGCAACGCGAGGAAATTATTACGTGCTCCGGTAAAATTCATATTATCGACCACGGCACCGCTACGGTCGGCCAAAGCCAACAATGCCCGCATGCCGTTGACGTCGGTCGCGCAACCGCCGATAACCGGCTGATTGGTATCTTTTAACAACGCCGCTGCCTTTGCGACGGCCGCTTCCAGACTGACTTCTTTACCATCGACCCGCGCACTGGTATCGGTAATAGCCTGTTCAAAAGCGGGAGAATTAACCGCACAGCCGTTTTCAACCACTTTTAGCGATACGCCGTTAACCTGAATAGTCAGGTCGTCGGTGCCTATACCGCAAAAAGGGCTAGGTACTTCAGTTATCTCAGCCATAGAGCTGTCCTTTTGTTAGTCACTACATTACTGTTATTGTGACAGATGCCCCTTATTCGTACAACCACGGCACTTGCCCGGCTCATCATTTATCCAAGAGTTTCATCCGCTTAGTTATCTGCCCTATTATGGCTGGTACCGGCTCAAACGATGCGCCCAGATATAATCCGCCGACTGATAATAAGCCATATTTTCAGTTACCAACGAATCGGCAGCGCTCATATCCAACTGATTGTGCGCGCCCAAAGGATCATCGACCACATCGACTTTTTGTTGGGGCGATAAATACACCAGTTTATTGTCTTTAAACAAACCCAGCTTCTGGTAATTACTGACCAACGCCCTGCCCTCATCTTTATGCATCCGCATAATATCGTGGCCATAAAACTGGCTTTCATAATTGAGATTTAAAAACCCAAGCACAGTCGGAGCGACATCAATCTGGCTGGACACGGTATCGTTTCTTACTGCCGGCACATGCTTCGGCGAATAGATAAACAACGGGATATGGTATTTATCGACGGGCAGCTCGGTTTTGCGTGCGCTGCCGGCGCAATGGTCGGCTACCATCACAAACACTGTGTTATCGAACCAAGGCTTGGATTTGGCCTGTTCGATGAATTGATGTATCGCAAAGTCGGTATATTTAACCGCGCCTTGCCGGCTGCCTTGCGGCAAGTCAATCTTACCGTCCGGATAAGTGTAAGGCCGATGATTACTGGTCGTCATGATCTGAAAGAAGAACGGCTTGTTATTTTGAAAATTCTTATCGGCTTCTTTTAAAGTACGGTTAAAAATGATGTCGTCCGAGACCCCCCAAGCATTGGAGAATGTCATTTCTTCCTGGGTAAAATCGGTTTGATCAACGATACGATAACCGTTGCCGGAATAGAATGCGTTCATATTGTCAAAATAACCCCGACCTCCATATAAAAACGCCGTATCGTAGCCTTTTTGCTGCAACACCCTGCCAAAGCTGAATAAGTTGCCGTTATCAGGCCGCTTGACAATGGCTTGGCCGGGTGTGGGTGGAATGGATAACGTTAAAGATTCAAGCCCTCTGATGGTGCGGGTGCCGGTCGCATAGAAATTGGTAAACAATAAACCTTCTTTAAACCATTCATCCATATACGGCGTGATGTTCTCTTTATTGCCGAAAGTCGCTAAAAAATCGGCGCTTAAGCTCTCGACAGTAATCAGAATGACATTCAGGCGTTTTTCTTCACCTGCCGGTTTAATCATGCGTTTAATGTTATATAAACTCCCGGATGCATCCTCGGCGCCCAGCTGTTTCTTGATTACACTGGACAATTGTTGATCATCGCCTACCTTGTAAAAATGGCGGTAATCCAGCTCGTTATTTCTAAACGCCGAAAAGAACTGATAAGGACCGTTGGCGGCCAACTCATTAAGATAGGTATTGGTTGAGAACTGATACCAGGTGGAGCCGACAACAGCGTAGCTGATTACCGGCAACAGCAGTAAAGCTCCGCTAATTTTCAACCGGGACAAGAACGGTTCATCGGCATTAAAAGTACGTGACAGCGCTTTCCTTACTAATAAAAAACATAATACGGTAATAACTAAGATACCCGACAACAACCAGCCCAAAGGATAGGACTCAATGATGTTACTGACCACCTCATGGGTATAAATCAGGTAATCAACGGCAATAAAATTAAACCTGACCCCGAACTCATCCCAGAAAGTCCATTCCGACAGCTCGATAAAAAACAGGACATATAAACAGATAAAAAATACGCTAAAGCTGATTATTTTATGAATCTTGCTTTGATAAAGACGGCTGGGCAGCACCAGCAAATACAGGACAAAAGGGATCAGTAAGTAGCTAAAAAAAGCCAGATCGTGGACGAATCCAATCACAAAAGCCAGCGCGATCTGGTAAACAGGCGAGTCGATGTCGGCCAGTTGCTTGATCAGCAAAGCCACCCTGAGCAATGCAAAAGTGCCCAAATTAATCAATAAAAACAGCAATACAATAGTGAACCGTGACTTTGAAAACAATGCGTTTACGCCCATTTGAGTTGTTACCTGAAAGATAAAATAAAGGGCAACCGAAGCCGCCCTGTTAGTGTCAATCACTAATCAATTGGGTGTTATTTTACACTAACGCTTTTACAGTGGAGTTGCTTAATTGCTGAGCTCTAAAATCGTCCGCGCTGATGAAGCACTCAGTCCAACGGGCTGATCAAGCGCCGGACTTGTTCGTGCAGCACCGGTAAATCGTCGTGAATGGTTTTCCAAACAATTTCAAGGTCGACTTTAAAATAACCATGCGCTAGGGCATTACGCATTTCATAGGCAAAGTTAAGCGGCACTTCGGGGTGCTGGCAAGCAAATTCCAGATGATGACTTTTGATGTTGTTGGATGCTTCACCGATGATTTCAAAGTTACGGATGACGGCATCTTGCGTTTTCTCATCCTGCAAAAACGCAATTTCATCTAAATCCTCGACGTAGCGATGAATGCGCTCAATAGCCTCGACAATATGTCCGAGGTATTCCGGCAAACGAAGAATATCGGCTTTGCTCATACCGGCTTGGCCTCTTGTAACACAAGGTTTCGAAACTTGTCGGGGAGCGCTCTCGGCGTCAAGACGTCCACCGCTACCCCAAGCAATTCTTTCAGCTCATACCGGATAGCACCAATATCCATCAATGTGGTCTCCGGCGTAGGATCGACCAGCAAGTCCAGATCGCTGTCTTCGGTATCATCGCCGTGCAGCACCGAACCGAATACCCGCACGTTTTTGACCCGATGGCGCAGAGCGATTTCACGGATCGCGTCGCGGTGAGTTTGCAGGGCTATTGATGGGCGCATTCAAGATTCTCCAAGGAAGAAAAGGTGTTGAGGCGGCAGGAAACTCATACAGGAAGCTTGCCTGTAAGCATAATAGCATAGCACGTTGGCTGGGCACGACGAGCAATGGCCGAGAGATTCATCTGACGCCTGTTAATACGATGAGTTACTGCGTTCCACCTATCCTGCCAAATTGCTTGGGACTAAAATCATCGACGCTAATCGCTGCAAACCGGGCCTTTTCGGCGGCCACTATCAATTCCGCATCTTCGTTGCTGATAATAGCCTTGCCGATTGCCATCTCAAGCAGATCCGGAATCGCGCCTTTGGGAAGTTGTTTTTGCTTTTGCGCGGCGTGGATTTTGGCTTCAACCGGCATCGCAGCAAGCACGGCCTGAAAAGCGACTTCAATCCTGCCGGTTGCATCGTCTGGATTGCGGTTGATGTAAATGCCATGAGTTAAACGGTCGCGCGCGGAAGAATCTTTCAGCAGCAGCGCCGCGGTCTGGTGAACCAAATGGTCGGCTGGCGGCGCGTAGGGTTTGCCGGTGGGGAACAGCACGGCTCGTAAAAGATAAGCCGGAAATCGCATCGGCAGGACATGAAAAATCGCCAGTAACGATTGCTGAGCGCGATGCAGGGTTTGCTGGCAAGCCCAATGCAGCAGCGGCAAATCGTCCGGCGGACTGCCTTGGTCCCGGTAATGTTTCAGCACGCAAGAGCATAAATACAGATTACTCAACACGTCGGCAAAACGCCCCGAGATTCTTTCCTTACGTTTAAGCAAGTTGCCCATCGTCAGCAATGCAAAATCCGCAACTAGCGCAAATCCTGCACTGAGCCGGGCAATCTGCCTAAAATAACGCTGGGTATCCCTATCGCCCGGCACATCGATAAAGCGGGCGTTGCTTAATCCCAGCCACAAACCGGCAGCCAGATTGTGCAATATGAAACCGATATGCTCAAACAGCGCTTCATCAAACTGCTGCAACGCAAAATCGGGATTTTCCTGGCCTAAAGCCTCCATTTCCCGTTGGATGTAAGGATGGCAACGGATCGCACCCTGACCGAAAATCATCATGCTGCGAGTCAGGATATTCGCGCCTTCGACAGTAATGCTGACCGGAATCACCTGATACATTCGCCCGAGATAATTTTTAGGCCCCATACAAATGCCGGAGCCGCCCTGTATATCCATGCCGTCGTTAACGACGCGGCGCATCCTCTCGGTCAGTTCGTATTTGATAATCGCGGAAATGACCGACGGTTTTTGCCCGTCATCCAGCGCGGCCGCAGTCACTTTGCGTGCTGCATCGATAATATAAGTCTGGCCGGCTATGCGCGACAGCGGCTCTTCAATGCCTTCAAACTCGCCGATCGGCAGATTGAACTGCTTGCGAATACGGGCATAAGCGCCGGAATTGCGGCTGACCATTTTCGATGCGCCTGCGCTAAGAGCCGGCAAGGATACGGCCCTGCCGGTAGCCAAACATTGCATCAGCATCTTCCAGCCATTGCCGATCTGCTCTTTGCCTCCGATAATCCAGTCCATCGGGATAAACACATCTTTACCCCAGTTCGGGCCGTTCTGGAACGCCGAATCCAGCGGAAAATGGCGTCTGCCTATCGACACGCCTGGGGTATTAGTGGGAATCAGCGCGACGGTAATGCCAATGTTTTCTTGGCCGCCGATCAAATGATCCGGGTCGTACAGCTTGAACGCCAGCCCCAGCACCGTGGCGACCGGACCTAAAGTGATATAACGTTTTTCCCAGTTAAGCCGTATGCCCATCACTTTGTCCTTGCCTTCGAATTTGCCGTAACAAACGACGCCAGTATCGGGCATTGCTCCGGCATCGCTGCCTGCATGGGGGCCGGTTAATGCAAACGCCGGGATTTCCTCGCCTGTTGCCAGACGCGGCAGATAATGATTTTTTTGCTGCTCGGTGCCGTATGCCAATAATAATTTGGCGGGGCCCAGGGAGTTGGGCACCATCACGGTGACGGCTGCGGTGGTGCTGCGGCTGGAAATTTTCATGACCACTTCGGAATGCGCGTACTCGCTAAACTCCAAGCCGCCGTATTGCTTGGGTATAATCATGCCGCAGAATTTATGCCGCTTGATAAAATCCCAAACTTCAACCGGCAAATCGAAGCGGTTGCGGGTAATGTCCCAATCGTCCAGCATATTGCATAATGTCTCTACCGGTCCGTCGATGAAAGCTTGTTCTTCCGCGCTCAGTTTCGCGGCGGGCAAATCCAGCAATACGTTCCAATCGGGATTGCCGGAAAACAACTCGGCATCCCACCAAGTATTTCCGGCTTCCAACGCCTCGCGTTCGGTTTGCGACATTGGCGGCAGCATCTGCTTCATGATCTTGAAAGCCGCGCTGCTGAATAATCGCTTGCGGATAGCCGGAAAATTCAGCGGGATAAAAACGGCGTCGAAAATAACCCAAAGCAAAAATACGAGAGGGCCTCCTTCAAGTGTCAGGGAATAAAGCCCTAGCCATCCGGCCACAACTACCGTAGTCAAATGAATGGACGCCCTGAAATAAGCCAGAACGCCGAGGGTGATGAATAACGAGATTAGCCAAATCATGGAAAGCTCCTTAACTAAGGTTAAATCTTTGCCCACGAAAGACACGAAAAGCACGAAAAGGACGAAAAGGACGAAAAGGTTTTACTCTATATTCCGGCATGCAGACCTTCCAGGTTTTAAAAACCTGGAAGGTCTAACTCGCACTACTACCGATAGGTCGAACAGAGTTTTAACTTACATCGTAGCATCTGG
>CAZJOY010000203.1:0-3050 GCA_964547705.1 uncultured Methylobacter sp.
TCACAGCCTCTCCAGCTTGGGAACCCAGTTTCGAAAGATCTAGCTTGCCGTGTTTCGGGAAGCTAGAGCTTCCAATCGTAGGGTACGCATCGCGTGCCCTACCTTTTTGCACGCTACCTGCGGGCAGGATGGCACTTGTGTATAACGATATGGGAACGAGCAATATAGATCATCTATACGGCCCATAGGGGCGACTGACTAGCAGCCCTTTACAAAAAGGGCTGAGAATTCTGAACATGCCATCCCATATCTTCAACCACAGCCACGGCTACACCGTTCAAAGCCGTTTTCGGCACGATCAACTTGCCGCGTGGACTCGCAATCAACGCGCAAGGCTCACAAACGCCCGGCAAGCCGACATTTTTTTGCACCCAATCCGACGCTTTGGTAACCCAAGGCCGCGCCGCGACCGTCGCGCTAGCCAATACCCGTAGCGGCAAATCGTGTTGCTCGCAAAACGCCAGCAAGCCCGGCTCATCGGCTTTCAAGTCGATAGTCGCCATCTCGCGCACTTCGCTCAATCGCCGCTCGCCCAGCGCTAGTTTCACTGCGGCGTCGATTTGTTCGGCCGATGCGCTTTTGCGGCAACCGATGCCGATAACCAACGGTTTCAACGCTTCGGTTGCCGTCGTAATAACCGGCACCGCGCCGGTCGCATTGGCGACTCGGTAAGCCAGGCGGTTGGCGCCGCCTTCGTGACCGGCCAGCAGCGATACCGCGAAACGTCCGGCTTCGTCCAGCACGACCACAGCCGGGTCGCTATGTTTATCCTGCGGCAAACCGTCCAGGAAGCGCACCGCGATGCCGCTGGCGGCAATCACGATCCATTGCGAATGCTGGTGATAGGCGACCGCAAACTGTTGTTTCTGGCTTGCGGGTGGCTGGCCGCCCTTTGCTAACCAAGGCCGATAAATCGTGCCGCCAAGCCGCTGTTGCAGTACCAACGCCAAGGCCTCGCTTTCCGGCCTAACCAGCCAAATTCCACAATCATGCTGATCCAACATCTAAATAACTCATAGAAATTGTCCACGAAAAACACGAAAAGCACGAAAGTTCGACAACAAGATTTTCGTGTCTTTCGTGCTTTTCGTGGACTATGCTTTTTTCTTCACAACCCGGAAAATATGCGTGAAATCTTTTGAATATAAACTCGATTCGGTTTGTTCGCCGCGTCCCAAAGCCTTGCCGACCAGCAGCATTGTCGTCAGGTTCCAATCGCTGCTTTTGATCTCGTCCAGCATCGTTCCCAGGGTTCCTTGATAAGACCGTTGTTCCGGCCAAGTCGCCCGATAGACCAGCGCGACCGGCGTATCGTCCGGGTAATGCTTCTTCAAATCGGCGACGATTTTTTTCAAATGTGGCCCGGACAGGAAAATGCACATTGTCGCTTGATGCTCGGCCAGCTTGTCGATTGACTCCAGTTCCGGCACCGCCGAGGCTCGGCCGGAAACGCGGGTCAGGATCACGGTTTGCGAGACTTCCGGCTTGGTCAGCTCGGCTTTGATCGATGCCGCGGCGGAAGTAAACGAAGATACGCCCGGCACGATTTCGTAGTCTATGCCCAATGTGTCAAGCCGCCGCATTTGTTCGGCGGTTGCGCCGTAAATGGCCGGGTCGCCGGAATGCAAACGCGCGACATCGCAGTCGGCTTGCTGAGAGCGGCGGTAGCAAGCTTCCTGCTGGTCCAGGTCTAGCTTGGCGGTGTCGATCAACTCGGCGCCAGGCTTGCAATGCTGAAGCATGTCAGTCGGCACCAGCGATCCGGCATACAGCACCATGTTGACCCGGCCGAGGATATTCGCGCCGCGCAATGTAATCAGGTCGGCAGCGCCGGGGCCGGCGCCGATAAAATAAACTTTCATTTTAAAACCTCTATTTGTCCACGAAAAGCACGAAAAGCACGAAAATTATTAAAAATATTCCATTGCTATCATAGGCTTAGGGTGGTCTTCTATCATCCAAAGCAAATCAATGCAATGGTTTGGTTTATTTCGTGTTTTTCGTGCCTTTCGTGGAAGAAATGATCTTTCCGGATTCATGAGTGCCTTTTTTCGGTGGGCGTTTTGCGGATTAATAAGGTGGCGAGATAGCCCATGGCTGCCGTTGCTGATAAATCACCGACGCCGTCGGCCAGCATTTCATCGGCCAAGCCGATGCGGCGGGCGAACGCGCAATGCTCGGCGATACCCATGTCTCTAAGCAGCGCCAGTACCCAAGGCAGGCGCGCGCCGATTTTCATCAGCACGACAATGTCGTGCGTTTCAATGTCACGGCGCAACGCGTCCGCATCTTCGGGGCAGGGCAGGATCAACGTGCGCTCCTTGCCGACTCCCAGCGGCCAGCCCATTGCAGCGGCCGCGGCCGCATAGCTGGTAATGCCGGGGAAAGTGCGTTGCGGCAAATTCGGCAGATACTCGCGCAACGCGGCCAGGATATAGCCGTAAGTCGAGTAAGTCAGGCTGTCGCCGATAGTCAGGTACGCGACATTGAAGCCTTCACGCAAATCGGCGGCGATGGTTTTTGCCAACTGCGCATAATGCTCGCTGAGCACGGAACGGTCAGGGTCCATGTTGAATTCGATTTCACGTATCCGTTCTGCGTCGATATGAATGCCCGCCAGGCATTGCAGCGCGACCGACGTTTCCGATGTGTGGGCGCGAGGCGCGTAGATGATGTCGGCCTGTTGCAAGGCCTCGACCGCTGCCAGCGGAAGATAGCCCGCAGGGCCGGGGCCTACGCCTATGCCCCAGAATGTGCCTAATGAAGTCATGTTGTTTTTCTCAAAATTTGTGTTTTTCCTCGTTCCCACGCACTGCTCCGTGAATACGCGATGTTATGCTGGTTCCCAAGCTCCGGAGACTGTGAAAGTATTATCTAAATTAGGCTAAAAACATTTTTCACCACGAAGGCACGAAGAACACGAAATTTTCAATACATTGAATTAAAACGATTGTTTTTCTTCGTGTCTTCGTGGTGAATTCTTTAATTTTTTCTAAAAACAAATATTTTCACAGCCTCTCCGGCTTGGGAACCCAGTGCCGGAAGCTCTG
>CAZJOY010000203.1:3060-7693 GCA_964547705.1 uncultured Methylobacter sp.
TAGCTTGTCCGCAGGAACAGTTTTCCTCCGGCCGCCTGCTCCAGCTCTCGCACCAAACTGCCATCAAAGCCAAGCTCCGCCGCAACCCGGGCAACCGCGTTCATTGCCATGCCGCTTTTGCCGGAGTGCGTATCCCATACGCCGTCCAGCACTTTAGCCAGTTTACCCGGATGGCCCAAGAGCCATAATACGTCCAGCTCGCGCCGCTGTTCGGTCAACGCCTGTTGGGTGAAATCCAGCGCGTCGCCCAGGAAATTAGCGATTTGCACCGCGCGTTGTTCCGGCAATCCCAGCGTTTCTTTGGCGTAACCTCGGCCGATTTTTCCCGGCAATAGCGCGATGTAGTCGGCGTCATCGCCAAGCGCGACGCGGATATAAACCTCGATTGACGCAATCCAGGATGCCAGCGACAAGGGTTCGACAATGCCGGATGTGCCGAGTATCGAGATGCCGCCGACGATGCCCAGCTTCGGGTTGAAGGTTTTTTTCGCAATCGCTTCGCCATTGACGCAACCGATAGTCAGGTCGAAGCCTTCATCCTTATCCGATACTTCCAAGACCGCTTGCCGCATCATCCGGCGCGGCGTTGGGTTGATTGCCGGTTCTCCCGCCGCAACGCGCAAACCCGGTTGGGTCGCAGTGCCGACGCCGGCGCCGGCGAAAAAGCGTATCCGGCCTTGGTCGTTTTTCCGCACTTCGGCAAAAATCGTCGCGCCGTGCGTGTTGTCCGGGTCGTCGCCGCCATCCTTAAGCACCTCGGCTCGTGCTGTTTGTTCGTTCAGCCGGTGGCAGGCCTGAATCGGTACGGTCAAATAATGTATGCTGTCAGGCAGTGTTATTTGCACTTGAGCATGCCGTTCATCGTACAGCAGCAGGTACAGCGCGGCTTTGACTGCCGCCGTCGCGCAACTGCCGGTCGTGCGTCCGCGCCGTAAACCGTTCGGAGCCAGGACATTCAGGTTGAATTCTTTAAGTTCAGCCTGCCCCATGCTATGCGAGCAATCCCCGTAGGGTACGCTGCGCGTATCTTGTTTGTCGTGAGGCAACCGCCATTGAAGTACGCACAGCGTACCCTACAAGGATGACTATCATTCCGTATTTGACCGGTCTGAAAGTTGGTTCACCGCGTCGATCATCAAGCCGTTGACGACGGTCGCGGCCCATGGCGAGCCGCCGCGCGTGCCGCTGTTGGTGATGCGCGGCACTTGCAGGCAGCGTTTCAATTCGGCTTTCGATTCGCAGGTGCCGACAAAACCGACCGGCAAGCCGATCACCAATTGTGGCCGCCAGCCCTGTTCGCGGATCAGCCGTACCGTTTCGATAATCGCAGTCGGCGCATCGCCTATCGCCAGTACGATGTCGTTGCCGAATTTTTCGAACGCCCGGCGAATGCCGGCGGCGGAACGGGTGATATGCTGCGATTGCGCCATCAATGCGGTTTCGCGGTCGTGCACGCCGCACCAGGTTTCAATACCCAGTTGTTCGAGCAACGCGCGCTTCAGCCCGGTTTGCACCATTGTCACATCGGTGACGACGCGCTTGCAGCGCAGCAGCGCACGGATGCCGGTTTCGACCGCGCCGGCCGAAAAATAAATGTCATCGACCGCATTAAAGTCGCCGCTAGTATGCACCAAGCGTTGCAGCACGGTCAGATGCGTTTCGGGAAACGCCGGCCAGTCGCGCCCGGCCGCGATAATGCGGAAACTTTCAGCCTCTATCGGGTGCGGCACGTAAGGCGCAAATTCGGCTTCGGCATCGACAGTCTTTTCGGTTCCGCCGCGCACCTGTAGATGATGCGGTTGCTGCGGCTCTCCGACCTGTTGTTCGAAGCCGACGATTTGCACGCGATATTTGCATAGCGAGCAATTCATTTCCGCTCGGCCTTCGACGGCCTCCTGTGCACGAGCCAGCAATGCGTCGGCGACGTTCGGATGCACGCCCAGGTAACCGGCTTTCAACACTTCAAGTTCCGGCTCGCGCTGCTGCAACGCATCGGCCGCGTCGTAAATACGCTTGACCAGTATGCCGTCAAACAAGAAAAACGGCACTACGATCAGCCGGGCGTAGCCGAGTCTGGCGGCCGTGCGCAGGCCGTCGGCAACCAGCGGCTTGGCGGTGCCGGAATAGCAGACGTAAGAGCCGCCAAAGCCCATGCCTTCCTCGATCATGCGCGCAAATTTTGACACTTCGCCGTTGGCGTCGGGATCGGTGGTACCGCGGCCGACCAGCATCAGGCAGGTGTCGGCGCGGCGTACGGTTTGGCTAGACGACGCTTCGGCCTCGATGACGCGCTGTTGAACGACTTGCAGCAATAGCGGATGCAAGCCCAGCGGTGCGCCGAAATGAAAGTCGACCTCGGGATGCTCGCGTGCAGCAGTCAGCAACTCGCTGGGCAGGTCGTTTTTGGCATGGGTCGCGGCCAGCAAAATGCCGGGCGTCATGACGATTTGTTTCGCGCCGGCTTGCAATTGCTCGGCGATGGCCTGGTCGATAGTCGGCGTCGCAAATTCCAGGTAACCGTGGCTGACTAAGCGTTGCGGCGCGCGCTGTTTGACCAGTTCGACCAGTTGCTCGAATTCGCGGATGCCGTCGGCGTCGCGGCTGCCGTGGCCCGCAATGACGATACCGTAATTGTACCCAAAGGGCATAAGTTTCGTTTGAGCAGACAAGCTGCTCAACTCAGATTTATCCTGCATCAGCTTGCCGCTCCCGGCGGTTCGATCTGGCTGGACATCGGGCTTAACGTGCGGATCAGCATGATGCTCATGTCGCTGAATTCCTTGGTCGCACAATTGGCCAGCGTGCCGTGCCATTCGGCCTCGGACCGGGTCAGGTTTTCCCAAACTTCGGTCGGATGGTTAGGCGGAATGCCTTGTTCCAGCAAATAGGCGGCGATATGGCGCGGCATGAACGAGCGCGCTTCGTCCCAAGGGCAGGGGATCACGATTGCGTTGCGCTGGTCTTGCAGCACATGCACCAGATGCTGCTTAAATGGGGTTAAATCGCCGCGACGGTGAAAAGTAATGAACGTCGTTTCATCGAAACAGACTTTCGCGCGCGACGCGAGTATTTGCGCCGAGGAAATGCCGGGCAAGGTTTCGACCGGATGGCCGCAGGCTCGCTCGACCCGCTCCAGGTATTGGAAGCCGCTGAAATGAATGTCGCCCATGAATACGACGACGCAGTTCTTACCGGCATGGTGTTCAGCCGCAACTTGCGCCAATTGCTCGGTCTGGTCGCGATAATTCATCATAACGACTTGCGCGGTAGGGGGAATCAGGCTTTGCACGACGTTAACGACCGCATCGAATCCGGCCACGACGTCGGCATTGCGGATCAGTTCCGCGCCGCGTTGGGTCAGGTAAGCAACGTCGCCAGGGCCAGCGCCTATGCAGATAATCATAATGGTTCCTTATTAATTAGTATTTCTGTCCACGAAAAACACGAAAAATTGTAGGGTATGCTGTACGTACACCTTTTAGACCTTCCAGGTTTTTAAAACCTGGAAGGTCTGTATACCGAAAGCTGGGTGAGGTAAATTTTAAATTCATTTAAGACATCCACGTATCGTTAGCGCCAGGTTTTCCGCCGACAATTCCTCCAATGTCAGGCATTCGGCACCCAATGCTTGCGCCAGTTGGCGGGCTTTACCCAAACGTAAATAGCCCGTTTCGGTATCGAGCACCAATCCGGGCACGCCGCGTTCGGCCAGCAGCTCGGCAAAGCGTAACGATTCCTGCCAGGGGTCGTTGCCATCAGTCAGCGCGACATTGGCTTTGCCGTCGCTGAGCAACACCAGCAGCGGCGGCATATCGGTTTTTTCCAGCGTTTCTAGTGCTACGGACAGCGCATGCGGCAGTGGCGTGCGACCGCCGGTCGGCAGTTCGCGAAGGTTAGTTTCGGCAAGATCGACGCTACGGGTCGGCGGCAGCAACAGCTGTGCGGATTCGCCGCGAAAACTGATAACCGCGACTTGATCGCGCTGCTGATAAGCGTCGGTCAGCAGCGATAACACCGCGCCTTTGACCGCTTCCATGCGCCGTTGCGCGGCCATCGAGCCGGAGGCATCGACGACAAACAAGATCAGGTTGGCGTTTTTGCCTGAACGGATTTGCTGGTGCAAATCATCCTTTGTCACCTGGAATTCGTTTGAGCCGCGAAGTGCGGCGCTACGCAATGTCGCGCCGACGGCGAGACTGCTTGGATTTTGGTCCGGTACGGCGCGCACGACACGGCCGCGCGGCGCATCGGTCGCAGTGCTGCGTTTGCCGGAAGCGTAGCGGTTGGAAATCGTATCGACGTCTATTTTTCGTACATTGCCGGCCGAGGCGGCGGCGAAAACCTGTTGCTGGTCTTGCGAGTCACTGTTACTTTCAGCATTTTCCTGCTCAATATCTTCAGCATCGGATTGGCTTTCATCAGGCGGCTGCATTGCTTGTTGCATCAAGTCATCAAGCTGCTCCTGATCCAGTCCCGGCTGCTCGAACGGTTTGCGTCTGCGTCGATGCGGCAGCACCAGTTCCGCCGCGCCGCGCACGTCTTGCGGCGTTACTTGTAACCGGCCATCCAATGCAGCCAGTGCCCGCGCTGCTTTATGCATGACGATATCGGCGCGAAGGCTGGCGACTTCGAA
>CAZJOY010000204.1:0-7568 GCA_964547705.1 uncultured Methylobacter sp.
GGCGAATTGCCCGCAGTCGGCAGCGATGCACCGGCATTTTCCCTGACCAGCCGCGAGTTAGTGGATGTCACTTTGGCAACCTACGCCGGAAAAAGAAAAGTCCTGAATATCGTGCCCAGCCTGGACACGCCAACTTGTGCCGCATCAACGCGCAAATTTAACCAAAAGGCCTCACATCTGGATAATACCGTCGTGTTAGCGGTTTCCGCCGACCTGCCTTTTGCGCAAAGCCGCTTTTGCGAATCGGAAGATTTAACTCATATTATCCCGCTGTCAACTTTCCGTTCCAGTTTTTCCAATGATTACGGCGTGACCATCACCGACACCTTTCTGCGCGGTTTGACCGCCCGTGCCATCGTCATTATCGATGAGCATGACAAAGTGATTTACACGCAATTGGTTAATGAACTTGTTAATGAACCGGATTATGAAAGCGCGTTGGCGGTGCTGTAAAGCGGGCTTCTGATTGAAGAGTAGGGGGAATGATTTTGAATATAAGTAGATAGATTCTGGATTCTTCCCCGAATCAGATAACTTCAATTAACCTCTCAACCAGCAAACGAGAATATTGGTCTTGATCATAGTGATGGTTACTGCTGTCACTATTGAGTAGTTCCGCTTTGACGATGCCGCCATCGCCCAAAGACAAATCATCCAGCATGATATAGCGGATGCCGTTTTGCTGACAAAATTCCTGCATGATCCGGTTGAATTCCAAAGTCAGCGCCGTTCTGTCCACTTGTGACGCTGTCACTTCTTTTCTGGCATTAGCAATATCGCCCCAGTCGTTGCCGTCTTGGATGGTGGGCAGCGGGGTGCTGATACACACCACATCGAAGCGCATTTTTAATTCAGCCAAAAAACCGGAATAACTGGCGATAGCTTTGTCCATCATCGTGGCAACGGACTCCCGGTATTTTTGCGCCCGGTACCAAATCACAAAGCCGGTATCGACTTCGCCCAACATCACAATAACCTGCTTTGCAGCGGTTTGTTTAAGGGCTTCCCGGAAAATAGGATAGGCTCTGGTTTTTGAGTTGGGATTCTCCAGTCCCGATGCTGTCGCTCCAATGACAGTCAGCACATTAAAGAACAGGCCGGGGAATTTTTCTTTAAATAAAGGGTGATTGAAAACAGGGGTGTGTGAATCGCCCAGGACTAATATTTCTCGCATTGGATTTTTATTCAGCATTGAGATGTTTAAAACGCAGACTTAATACGAGTTAGCGTGCCGTCGGTAAATAATGTTTTGAGTTTTTCCACCACATCAGGATCAAACATCATGCCGGCATGCGATTCAATATGGGCCATAGCCGTTTCCATCGGCCACGGCTGTTTATAGGGACGTTGCGTTGTCAGCGCATCGAACACATCGACGATTTTTACAATGCGCGCAGACAGCGGAATATCGTCGCCGCTTAAACCGTGCGGATAACCGCTGCCGTCATAATTTTCATGATGACTTGCTGAAATTTCCCGTGCAGTTTCGTAAAACGGATTATTGCCTAAAATACGTACCCCGCTGAGCGGATGCTCTTTCATGACATCCCATTCTTCAGAGCTCAATTCAGCGGGCTTTTTCAAAATCGCATCGGGCGTGGCTAATTTGCCAATATCATGCAACATGCTCATCAAGCCCATGTGCGCGGCTGTTTTGCTATCGACGCCCATCGCGATTGCCAATGCTTCGGTGTAATGTTGCACACGGTATAAGTGACTGGAAGTGTCCTGATCTTTGCCTTCAGCCGCTAAACATAACATCACCACCGCGTCTTTGTAGGCGGTTTCCAACTGTTCGCGCGCGGTATCCAGGTTTTGCTTTAAAACCAATGCTTCCAACGCCCGCACCACCGTTAGATTCAGTTCGGCTGGGTCCCAAGGCTTGGTCACGTATTTATAAATATGCGCTTCGTTGACGCAGGTCAGCAGCGATTCAACATCGGCATAACCGGTCAGTAAAATACGGATGGCATCGGGTTGGACTTGCAAGGCATGGCCTAGAACCTGGTCGCCGCTAATGTTGGGCATGCGTTGATCGCAAATAATCAAATCGACCGGCTGTTCATTTAAAAACTCAATACCGGCCTCGCCGCCATTGGCTGATAAGGTTTTATAGCCTTTACGAAAACTGCGCGTTAGCGTCGCCAATACATCGGGATCATCATCAACCAATAACAAGGTATGCATCTTTAAGCGTCCTTAATCAAGCGAAGTGGAATAGCGATGATAAAGCGTGTGCCGCGATTTAATTCGGATTCAACCGTCAGCGTGCCTTGGTGTTTTTCAATAATGCCGTAAGAAATCGACAAGCCGAGACCGGTGCCTTCGCCTACCTCTTTAGTGGTAAAGAACGGGTCGAAGATTCTTTTTTTGATCTCTTCAGGCATTCCAGTGCCGGTGTCGGCGATGCTGATGATGGCTTGATCGTTGATTTTAGCGGTAGTGATGAAAATGCTGCCTTTATCGGGAATGGCTTGAATCGCATTGGCGAGAATGTTCATAAAGACTTGATTCAATTCGCCTGCGTAGCATTCGACCATTTCATTGAGCGCATAATCTTTCTCGATATTAATGCGATCTTTGTAATTGTGGTGCAGCATTTGCAAGGTCGAATCCAGGCCTTCCTCGATTCGCACAGTTTTCACCTCGCCTTGATCGAGACGGGAAAAGTTACGCAAAGCCAGGACAATGTTGCGAATGCGATTTGCCGCCTGCTTTTGACTTTCCAACAGTTTTGCCAAATCTTCGGTGACAAAAGCGTAATCAATTTGCTCTATGTGCACGTTCAATTTTTGCGCTCCGGCTTCATCGATACAGCTTTGCGCAAACGCTACCGTACTTTTAATATCGTCGATATATTCTTCCAACGGCGGCAGGTTGGCATAAATGGCGCCAATAGGATTGTTGATCTCATGGGCGATGCCGGCAACTAATTGTCCTAACGACGCCATTTTTTCGGACTGCACCAGTTGAGTTTGCGCAGATTGCAGTTTTAGCAGCGTGTCCTGCAATTGCGCGGTGCGGTCGGCAACTTGGCGCTCCAAGTTGAGGTTTAGGTTCTCCAATTCTTTTTCCACGACCAGAAATTTATGGAACAACTCACCCAAGCGTGTTGTCAATCGGTTAAACGCATCGCCTAAATCCGCGACTTCGTCATGGCCTGAAACCGGCACTTTGATTGACAAATCATCGGAATCCTCAATCTTGCGGATAGTGGCGGTCAGTTTCTTAATGGGCGTCACCAACAGCCCGCTGAGCACGCTGACCAGCAGCAGCATCGGTAAGCAAACCAACCCGGCGGCAAATAACAAATTTTGGGTTAATTCAAGCAGCGGTTGATGAGCGAGCTCTTCGGGCATGAACGCGGCAATTTGAAAACTGAAATCGCCGACCGATACCGGTTTTGAAATCGAACCCAAATAGCTAATATCATCAAAAATCCAGGAAGGGTGTTCTGAAAAATTGTCATTTATCTCGATTGTTTTGACACCGTTAGCCGTAAAAAGGTCGGCGCTGCCCTGATTGCCTTCATGAGCTTTATGCAGAGCAAAACTGCTCTCATTCGGCGCAAGCAGCTGACTAATATCATCCCAAGGATGAGTCATGACTAAATAGCCCTGCGTTTTTAATTGCGGCGGTTTTAATTCAGTGACATGAGCAATGACGCTACCGTTAATAAAAGGCACATCATGCTTAAATATCAGCGAGTAGTCTTGTTGCGTTTGCCAGGCTGCGGGTAATTGGGTTTTTAATACATTCTGCTGCGTGGAAGCGATCAGCACGCCCGCCGCATTGAACACATATAAATCGCCCGGCAACTGATAATAGTGTTTCAAATTGACCAGCTCGGTGTTGATGCGTTTATCCAAATCATCGACCACCACGTCCAGCATCACCGACGAGGCGCGCCAGGACAGTAGGTTAGTGCGCTCGAACAGTAATGCATTACTGATCTCGGCGGCTTTATGATCGGCAATGCCGGTCAAGTTGCGTTCAATCTGTTGATTGATTTTTTCGCCGAATTGATAAAACACCACAGCGCTCAGCGTCGTGGTTACCAATAACACGATAAAACTGAAAAACAGCGTTAAACGGACGGAAAGAGAAAAACGTGGCATGAAATGATTCGTCGTTTATTTACTTGAAAATTGTTGCAGGATTTTAATTTGCGCACTTTGCGGTTTCGTTTCCACATAACCGATGGCCCCTTTAATCCGTTCAACGAATAAAACCACAGCTTGCTCGGAATTTTGAGTCACCGGCGGCGTTTCGCCTTTGAACAGCATTTTGTCCCAATAACTGCCTAATTTTTCCGGCGTGCTGTCAAAAATTTCGGCCGTAAAACGGTTACGGGCATCGGCTTGCGCGGGTAAATTAATCGGCATGATGTCATCGCCGTTTTCCCAACGTTTCTTCTTAAGCAAATAAATTGCGGCAATATCAGTCTTATCCAGTTGTGCGGCAGGCAAATCTTTATTGGCAATAATATATAAATCAGCCGATGCGGTTGAAAACGGCATCAGTGCGAAAGTCAGTGTTAAAACAATTAATCGTTTCATTAGAATAACACCGCAATCGAGCTATAAAGGCCGGTTTGATTTTTATAAACGCTGCCCTCGGTTTGCTGCCATTCAAGTTTGAACGATAAGCGCGGTACCGGGCGATAGACGATGCCGCCTAACACGGAATCGGTCGGTGCGAGCTTATTGGCAAATTCAAAGTGTTCATAGCGCGCAATCAGGTTGAAATGGTCAACCAACGGCACAGCCATTTGCACATAGCCGCCCCAATCGTGGTTGCGATAATGGCGTTGATCGGTGTCGACCTGGGTGAACAGCAATTCACTTTCCAATTCAAACCATTTGTGTTGCCAATTACCGTCTACGCTAATTGAATTGCGAGTTTCATTGCTTTTATCAACATCCGCATGTTGAAAAGACACGCCCAGATAATAATCCAAATCCTCATGAGCGATCCAGCGGGCGCCAGCCACAGTTTGATAATGGCGCTCATGTTCAGTTAACGGTTTAGGATTAAATTCTGCGGCCGGTTGCCAATAAACTTCAAGCGCATGGCCGGACAGCGCATCGAAATCGTGACGGATGTTGAAACCGGTAATGTAATTGGCGCGAGAATAGTTCGATGTGACAGGGCGAGTGGTCGTCCATACCAGTGGCGCGGCATGGACGATATTCCAATGGTTGATCGGCGCCAGGAACTTGCCGGCGCGAAAGGTGTCATCTTCGGTAATCTGAATATCGTTATACAGCCGTTCAATGACCAGTTGCGCGCTATTGAATTGCAGGCCGTTACTTTCCTCCCACAGTGGCATTTTATAAGCTTCGGCCTCCAAAAAAGGATTGAGCCAGCGGTTAAATTTGCCTGAAACAAATAAACTTAAATCATCGAGTTCAACCGCAGTGGGCGCGCGATTAAGTGCGTTGGCCGTCAGTTTTGCATATCCTGACACCGTGACGGCATCCAGCCATGACCGGGTTTGGTCGGCATAGAGTTGTGGCGTGAAACCAAACATCGCCAAACTGAATGCATAAGCCAGTGCATGACGATTAAGATGTAGAAAAAAAGGCATAACTTAAAAATTTAGTAAATAAGCAGTATCGCAATATTATACTTACCGATTGCTCAAAATTGACCATAGTTTCTGTAGTACAGTAAGGTATTGCATGATTATTGAAACCGAACGAGTGAAAGAGGCTCTACAGCAGCAGCTTATTCACCTGTTTAAATTAAAGATGAACTTCAATAAAAGTCTATGTAATCAAAAGCATACATGTTTACTCCTTAAATGTATTGCTGAATGCAGTAGTGACTTGGTAAGAGTCTTTCATATAGGGCAAACCCAGAACTAAAGCTATTTCCGGCTTCGTCAAGTTGTAGAAATACCTGAAAGAGGATGGCTTCAAATCGATGGAAGTTAAAAAGTCGGCCGCAATGGGAGCGAATGGCGTTTTAAATCGTCTTGGCGTAAACGAACCGTAAATTAAAAACATATTCAAAAAAGGAAAACCAATGAGAGTTCCATTGCTGTGTCTATTACTGTCGGCAGCCGTGCCCGCGACGGCCGCTACCGCTTTGCCGGTCAAGGAAGTGGTTGCCGGCGTTTATGTCCATTTCGGCAAGCACCTGTTTCCGGACAGCCAAAACCACGGCGAAATCGCCAACCTGGGTTTCATCGTCGGGCAAAAATGCGTCGCGGTTATCGATAGCGGCGGTAATCCGGAGCAGGGCGCGGCGTTGAAGCAAGCCGTCAGCGACACCACCAAAACGCCGATTTGCTACGTGATCAATACCCACGTCCATCCCGACCATATCAACGGCAACAGCGCGTTCAAAGCGCCCGGAGTAAAGTTCGCCGGCCATCATAAATTGGCCCGGGCGATGGCTGCGCGCGGCTCGTATTACCTGGACAAAGCAGCGGACCAATTGGGCGTCAAAATGAGCGCCGCCGATTTGATTCCGCCCGACATCGAAGTCAAGGACAGCATGAAGCTGGACCTGGGCGGACGGACCTTGGTTTTAACAGCCCATCCTGCCGCGCATACCGACAACGATTTGAGCGTGTACGATCAAAACAGCAACACCATGTGGTTGTCTGATTTATTGTTTACCGAGCACGTGCCGACGCTGGACGGCAGCTTGAAAGGCTGGTTGGCTGAAATCGACAAGCTGGAAAAACAGTCGTTCCGTTACGTGATTCCGGGGCATGGCGATCTGGTCAGCGATTGGCCGCAAAGCATCCAGCCGGAAAAACATTACCTAACCTTGTTGCAGACCGAAATCCGCGCCGCGATTAAAAACGGCCAGCATCTGGAAGATGCCGTGCAGACCATCGGTTATTCCGAGAAAAACAACTGGGCCTTGTTCGATGACTATCACCGCAAAAATGTAACGACCGCTTTTGCCGAATTAGAATGGGAATAAAACCCTAAGCCAAAACCAAACTGGAAAATGCCATGAACTATAAAAAACTACTGCCCGCCATCCTGTTAAGCACCTTATTGCCGGTTGGCAGCGCGATAGCGGCGGAGGATGAAAAGATTTGGAATAACGTTTTGAAACCTGAGTACTTTGCCCAGCAAGCGATCCAGGAATCCGACGACATCATCGAACTGGAAGCGCCGGTACGCGCCGAAGACCCGGCGTTGGTGCCGTTTAAAATCACCAGCAAAATCAAGCAAAGCAAGGATAACTACATCAAGCGAATCCTGGTTCTGGTCGACAACAACCCGTTCCCGTTCGTCGGCGATTTCGGTTTTACGCCGGACAGCGGCAGAGCCGACGTGGCGATGCGGATAAGGGTCAACTCCAACAGCAATATTCGCGCGATTGCCGAAATGAACGACGGCAAACTGGTGATGACGAAAAAATTCGTCAAAGCCAGCGGCGGCTGTTCCGCTCCAATCGGCGCCAATTTGGACGAAGCGATGGCTCGCTTGGGCAAAATGAAATTCAGGCTGGAAGACCAAGTCAAAATCGGCGAACCGAACCTGATGCAGCTGATGATCAGCCATCCGAACAGCTCCGGCCTGGCGATGGACCAGCTGACG
>CAZJOY010000205.1:0-7502 GCA_964547705.1 uncultured Methylobacter sp.
CATTTAACTCTATTTTTATGATGGCCGAGTCAGGGGCGCGGGGCTCTGCTGCTCAGATTCGTCAGTTAGCCGGTATGCGTGGATTGATGGCCAAGCCGGACGGTTCTATTATTGAAACACCAATTACTGCTAATTTTAGAGAAGGTCTGGATGTATTACAGTACTTTATTTCTACTCATGGTGCTCGTAAAGGTCTCGCAGATACGGCGTTAAAAACTGCAAACTCTGGGTATTTAACGCGGAGACTGGTTGATGTCGCTCAGGATTTGGTAATTAATGGCGATGATTGTGGTACATCTAATGGTCTGATTATGACTCCGATTATTGAAGGTGGCGATGTTGTAGAGCCTTTATCAGAGCGAGTATTAGGTCGTGTTGCTGTGAACGATATTATGGATCCAGCTGGAGATACTATAGTCGCTCCTAAAGGCACGTTATTGAATGAGCACTGGGTATCAGTTCTTGAAGCGCATAGTATTGATCAGGTTATGGTTCGTTCAATCATTACTTGTGAAAATAGACATGGTGTTTGTGCTGCTTGTTATGGACGTGACCTGGGGCGTGGTCATTTAGTTAATATTGGCGAGGCGGTAGGGGTTATTGCGGCTCAATCAATCGGTGAGCCAGGAACCCAGCTGACAATGCGTACTTTCCATATTGGTGGTGCGGCATCTAGGTCTGCTGCGATTAGTAATGTTCAGGTTAAATCTGCTGGTACTGTGCGTCTTAATAACTTGAAATCAGTGGTCAATCGTGAAGGCAACCTGGTTGCGGTTTCAAGGTCAGGCGAAGTTGGCGTGGTTGATGATTATGGTCGAGAGAAGGAACGTTACAAAATCCCTTACGGAGCCGTACTCTCCGTACAGGAAGGCTCAAGAGTTAATGCAGGCGATATTATTGTTAACTGGGATCCTCATACACATCCTGTTATTACTGAGGTTGATGGTGTTGTCGAGTTAATTGATTTTGTTGATGGTGTGACTGTGCAAAAGCAATCCGATGAGGTTACTGGTCTGAGTTCATTGGTAGTTACTGATCCTAAGCAGCGGGGAAGTGCAGGTAAAGAATTGCGTCCAATGGTAAAGCTGTTTGATAGCGAAGGAAAGACGATCTATTTGCCGGGAACTGAGATACCAGCTCAATATTTCTTGCCGGCAGGGGCGATTGCCGGGATTAAAGACGGTGGAGAAGTAAAGGTTGGGGACGTTTTGGCTAGGATTCCACAAGAATCGAGTAAAACAAGAGACATTACAGGTGGTTTGCCACGTGTTGCGGATTTATTTGAAGCACGAAAAACTAAAGATCCGGCAATTCTTGCTGAGACAAGTGGAACAATCTCATTCGGGAAGGAAACGAAAGGTAAGCAGCGTGTCATAATTACAGATGCTGCCGGTGAGCAAGTTGAAACGCTGATACCTAAGTGGCGCCATATTACGGTGTTTGAAGGTGAGTATGTAGAAAAGGGTGAAACGATAGCAGAAGGAGAGCTAACGCCTCATGATATTCTTAGACTAAGGGGAATTGAGGAGTTAGCGAACTATCTGGTTAAGGAGATACAGGATGTGTATCGTTTGCAAGGTGTGAAAATTAATGATAAACACATTGAGGCAATCATTCGTCAAATGCTCAGGAAAGTCGAAATTACCGCGTCCGGTGACACGAGCTTCTTGAAAGGTGATCAAGTTGAGCGCGCGGCATTGAGAGAAGAAAATGATAAGGTAGAGGCCGAAGGAAAGATTCCGGCGAGTTATAACTCAGTCTTGCTCGGAATTACTAAAGCTTCATTAGCGACAGAGTCATTTATTTCGGCGGCTTCATTCCAAGAAACAACTCGCGTGCTAACTGATGCAGCGGTTCGTGGATTAAGCGACAGTTTACAAGGATTGAAAGAGAACGTTATCGTAGGGCGATTAATCCCTGCAGGAACAGGGCTAGCCTATCATGAAAGCAGAAAAAATAGATTTGCTCAACATGAAATAGTGGAAAGTGAAGCTCCTCTAGCTGTGGATGCTGGAGATGTGGAAGAGGCTCTTAAACAAGCCTTAAATATTTGAAGTTCATTATAGTTGGCTTATTTATAAATATTGGCTTGACCTAAGGCGTGATAGTGGGTAATATACTCTGCTCAAATGAGCTAGCGTGCTTGGGTCGGGTCGAGTTTCAATTAATCGTCGACATTTAATGTGTACGACGGTTGATTTATTATCTGACAGTTTAATTGTATATCGGAGTAAACAAAGTTATGGCCACGATCAACCAATTGGTTCGTAAGCCTCGTGCTAAGAAAATAGAAAAAAGCAATGTTCCAGCATTGGAGGCTTGTCCTCAGCGCAGAGGTGTATGTACTCGCGTTTATACGACAACGCCAAAAAAGCCAAACTCAGCACTTAGAAAAGTAGCTAGGGTTAGATTGACAAATGGGGCTGAAGTTAGTAGCTACATTGGCGGTGAAGGGCATAATCTGCAAGAGCACTCTGTGGTTTTGATTAGAGGTGGTCGTGTTAAGGATTTGCCTGGTGTTAGGTATCACGTTGTGCGTGGTAGCTTAGATGCGTCTGGTGTGAATAACAGAAAATGCGGCCGCTCTAAATATGGAACAAAACGGCCTAAAGGCTAAACGTTGGTTGGTGAGATAAATGTCTAGAAGAAGAGTTGCTACAAAAAGAGAAATCATTCCAGATCCAAGATTTGGTAGTGTAATGCTGACTAAATTCATGAATATGATCATGGAGAGCGGAAAGAAATCTGTCGCTGAAGGGATTGTTTATGGTGCTCTGGATGTGATTGAGAGTAAGGGGCATAGTGAGCCGCTTGAGGTGTTGTCTAAGGCTTTAGAAAATGTACAGCCACGGGTTGAGGTTAAGTCTCGTCGTGTTGGTGGTGCTACCTATCAAGTTCCTGTTGAGGTGCGGCCTTCAAGGCGTATGGCCTTGGCAATGCGTTGGTTAATTGATGCTTCGCGTAAAAGAAATGAGAGAAATATGCCTGCTAAGTTAGCTGGTGAGTTGATGGATGCTTTTGAAAGCAGGGGTTCTGCTGCTAAAAAGCGAGAAGATACTCATAGAATGGCAGAGGCAAATAAAGCTTTTTCTCATTATCGCTGGTAATTAATAAATTATATCGAAGACTGTATAGTTGTGGCGCGTAAAACTTCAATAGGGCTTTATCGAAATATCGGTATTATGGCGCATATTGATGCCGGTAAGACTACGACTACTGAACGTATTCTGTATTATACGGGTGTATCTCATAAAATAGGTGAGGTGCATGATGGTGCTGCGACAATGGATTGGATGGAGCAAGAGCAGGAGCGCGGTATTACTATTACCTCGGCTGCAACGACCTGTTTTTGGGGGGGGATGGAGAATCAATTCCCTTTGCATCGTATCAATATAATAGATACGCCGGGGCATGTTGATTTTACGATAGAAGTAGAGCGTTCTTTGCGAGTTTTGGATGGGGCGTGTGCTGTGTTTTGTGCGGTTGGCGGGGTTGAGCCGCAATCTGAGACAGTGTGGCGTCAAGCTGATAAGTACAATGTTCCTCGATTAGTTTTCGTAAATAAAATGGATCGCTCTGGTGCTGATTTTTTTCGAGTAATTGAGCAAATTAAGGCGCGGTTGGGTGCTAAAGCGGTTCCGATGCAGTTGCCGATAGGTGCCGAGGATAGATTTGAAGGTGTTGTCGATCTTATAAAAATGAAGGCCATATACTGGGATGATGCAAGTATGGGTATGACCTTTATGGAAAAGGATATTCCTGAAGATATGCTAAGTCTCTGCAAGGAATGGAGGGAGTATATGATTGAAGCTTCGGCGGAGGCAAGTGAGACTTTGCTGGAAAAATACCTTGAAGAGGGGTGTTTATCAGATGAAGAGATTAAGTTAGGGATTCGTTCTCAAGCAATAGCGAACCAAATTTTTCCTGCGTTTTGTGGGTCAGCCTTTAAAAATAAAGGGGTTCAGGCTGTGCTGGATGCCATTGTTGAATATATGCCGGCTCCTACGGATATTAAGGCGATAGAGGGGCATCTTGAGGATGATATGGGTGGGGCGGTTCGTCCTGCTGATGATGGGGTTCCTTTTTCGGCGTTGGCATTTAAAATTGCTACAGATCCTTTTGTCGGAACATTGACTTTTTTTAGGGTATATTCAGGTGTGCTTAACTCGGGGGATAGTGTTTATAACTCCGTAAAGAAGAAAAAAGAGCGAATTGGTCGCATAGTGCAAATGCATGCCAATAGTCGTGAAGAAGTTAGAGAGGTATATGCTGGGGATATAGCTGCAGCAATTGGTCTTAAGGATGTGACGACTGGCGATACGTTGTGTGATTTAAACGATGTTATTGTGCTTGAGCGTATGGAGTTTCCTGATCCGGTGATTTCCGTCGCAGTGGAGCCAAAAACAAAAGCTGATCAAGAAAAAATGAATCTTGCGCTAAATAAATTAGTGCAAGAGGATCCGTCTTTTAGAGTGCGAACAGACGAAGAATCAGGTCAGATAATTATTTCTGGAATGGGTGAATTACACCTTGAGATAATCGTAGATCGCATGAAGAGGGAGTTTAATGTAGAGGCTAATGTTGGTGCGCCTCAGGTTGCATACAGGGAAACGATTAAAGGTGCTGTGGAGCAAGAAGGCAAATTTATAAGGCAGTCCGGTGGGCGTGGGCAATATGGGCATGTTTGGTTGCGTATTGAGCCGCAAGAAATTGGCGCTGGTTATGAGTTTGTTAATGAGATTGTTGGTGGTGTCGTACCAAAAGAATATATACCTGCTGTAGATAAAGGTATCCAAGAGCAGTTGAAGAGTGGTATTCTAGCTGGCTATCCTGTATTGGATGTAAAAGTTACATTGTTTGATGGTTCGTATCATGATGTGGATTCAAATGAAATGGCCTTCAAGATTGCTGGTTCCATGTGTTTCAGGGAAGGGGCAAGAAAAGCAAGTCCTATATTACTTGAGCCTATCATGAAAGTTGAAATTGCAACGCCTGAAGAATACATGGGTGATGTTGTGGGTGATATCAATAGGCGACGCGGAATGATTCAGGGAATGGAAGATACACCGTCAGGAAAAATACTTAGCTGCGAAGTGCCATTGGCGGAAATGTTTGGTTATGCGACTGATTTGCGTTCGGCAACACAGGGGCGAGCTACTTACAGTATGCAGTTTGAAAAATATAATGAAGCACCTGCAAATATTGCGGAAGCGATTATTAAAAAATCTTCATAAAATTGAATATAATTAAAGGTATTAACTCATGGCCAAAGAAAAATTTTCACGTAGCAAGCCCCACGTAAACGTCGGCACAATCGGTCACGTCGATCATGGTAAAACGACTTTAACTGCCGCTTTAACCAAAGTGATGGCTGAACTCCAGGGTGGGGAAGTTAAAGCGTTTGACCAAATTGATAATGCGCCTGAAGAGCGTGCGCGCGGTATCACTATTTCAACATCACACGTCGAATATGAGTCAGCATCACGCCATTATGCGCATGTTGACTGCCCAGGTCATGCTGATTACGTGAAAAACATGATTACTGGAGCTGCGCAAATGGATGGCGCGATTTTGGTCTGTTCAGCAGCTGATGGTCCGATGCCGCAAACTAGAGAGCATATTCTGTTGTCAAGACAGGTTGGTGTGCCTTATATTGTCGTGTTCCTCAATAAAGCGGACATGGTTGACGATGCGGAGTTGATCGAGTTGGTTGAAATGGAAATTCGCGAGCTGTTGGATACCTATGACTTTCCAGGTGATGATACCCCTATTATTGTAGGTTCGGCATTGAAAGCTCTGGAAGGTGATACCAGTGAAGTGGGTGTTCCTTCGGTGGTGAAGTTGGTTGAAGCGTTGGATAGCTATATTCCATTGCCAGAAAGAGCGGTAGATGGTGCCTTCCTGATGCCTATCGAAGACGTCTTCTCGATTTCCGGGCGTGGTACCGTCGTAACCGGACGTATTGAGCGCGGTATAATTAAAGTAGGTCAAGAAATTGAAATTGTTGGTATTAGACCGACGGTAACAACAACTTGTACCGGTGTGGAAATGTTTCGTAAGTTGTTGGATCAGGGGCAGGCGGGTGATAACGTTGGTCTCTTGTTAAGAGGAACAAAAAGAGATGAGGTTGAGCGTGGTCAAGTCTTGGCGCACAAAGGCACCATTAAGCCGCATTCGTACTTCAACTCAGAGATTTATATCTTATCGAAAGATGAGGGTGGTCGTCATACGCCATTCTTTGCCGGGTATCGTCCGCAGTTCTACTTTAGAACTACTGACGTAACCGGGGCGGTGGAGTTGCCTGAGGGTGTTGAAATGGTGATGCCGGGCGATAATATTTCAGTAAAAGTAAAGCTGATTTCGTCGATTGCCATGGAAGAGGGTTTGCGGTTTGCAATCCGTGAAGGTGGCCGTACAGTTGGTGCGGGCGTTGTTGCATCAATAATTGAGTAATGTATATGTCTAATCAAACTATCAGAATCCGTTTGAAATCATTTGATCATAAATTGATTGATCAATCGGCTGGTGAGATAGTAGAAACAGCAAGAAGGACTGGTGCCCAGGTAAAAGGTCCAATTCCCTTGCCTACTAAAAAAGAACGTTTTACGATTTTGATTTCGCCGCATGTAAATAAAGATGCCAGAGATCAGTATGAATTAAGAACGTATAAAAGATTATTGGATATCGTTGAGCCAACAGAAAAAACCGTAGATGCATTAATGAAATTGGATCTTGCGGCTGGCGTTGATGTTCAAATAAAGTTGAATTAAGAAGCAGGGGAATTGGCAGATGTCAATAGGTCTTATAGGTCGTAAATGTGGTATGACCAGGGTTTTTTGTGAAGATGGTTCGTCAGTACCAGTTACTGTACTCCAGATTGACTCAAACAGAGTTACACAGATTAAAAGCATTGAAGTTGATGGGTATCGCTCAATCCAAGTGGCTGTAGGCGATAAAAAATCTTCTAGAGTCAATAAAGCAATGGCGGGTCATTACGCAGCGGCTAATGTGACAGCCGGACGTGGACTTTGGGAGTTTAGGCTTGAGGGCGGTGAAGGCGAGGATTTATCTGTCGGTTCTCAATTGTCTTTAGAGGTCTTTTCTGCTGGTCAAGTTATTGATGTTCAAGCTAAAAGTATTGGTAAAGGTTTTGCTGGCGGCATAAAACGTCATAATTTTAGTATGCAAGATGCGACGCATGGTAACTCACGTTCGCATAGAGTCTTGGGTTCTATCGGTATGTGTCAGACGCCTGGCCGTGTATTTAAAGGCAAGAAAATGGAAGGTCATATGGGGGCTGAAAAAGTTACAGTTCAGAATTTGACAATACATTCAATTGATACTGCAAGAAATTTAATTTTAGTAAAAGGCGCTGTGCCTGGCGCTAAAGGCGGAGATGTGGTTATTAAGCCCGCCATGAAAATGAAAAATAAAGGTTAAGCTATGAGTTTGCAAATACCTGCTTTAAACGAACAAGACTCTTCTGGAAGCGTAGAGGTGGC
>CAZJOY010000206.1:0-7499 GCA_964547705.1 uncultured Methylobacter sp.
TGATATAAGATTCGGGGCAATCCGATACATCGCTCCATTGCCGATAAAACTCGTCACCTTTCATTACCGCAATAATCTTGTCGTCGGCTTCTCCGCCATCCAGCAAACGGAAACCGCCAATAGGGATCGCCTGTAACAAAATATCGCCGTGAGTCACGCTACGCTCACTTAAAACGCAAATATCCAACGGATCGCCATCGCCTTTGGCAACCGGTTTACCGGATTTTAATGCGGCATATTCGGCAACCCTATCCGCGCAATAGGTCTGCGGAATGAAGCCGTAAAGCGTAGGAACCGTGTTGGAAAATTTTTGCGGCCGGTCGATTTTAAGGTAGCCGGTTTCTTTATCGATTTCATACTTAACGGTATCCGACGGAACTATTTCGATAAAAGCCGTAACGACTTCCGGTGTATTGTTGCCCGGACTGATGCCGTGCCAAGGATGCGCTTTATATTGTATATTCATGAGTAATGGTTAGTTTTCTTGAGAAATGGTAAGTGCCTGTCTTAATCACTAAATAGAAATCAGCGCTTTAATATGTTCATGGGCCTGATAGTCAACGACTTCAAAGTCTTCATATTGGTAATCGAATATCGATTCAGGCCTGCGTTTTATTTTCAATAGCGGCAGCGCATAAGGCTTGCGAGTTAACTGTAGATTAGCTTGCTGCCGATGATTCAGGTAAAGATGCACATCGCCGCCGGTCCATACAAAATCGCCGACGTCCAGATCGCACTGCTGAGCGACCATATGCGTCAATAAAGCATAACTGGCAATGTTAAACGGAACGCCCAAAAACGTGTCGCAGCTGCGCTGATAGAGCTGACAAGACAGCTTGCCGTCGGCGACATAAAACTGAAAAAAAGCATGGCAAGGGGCTAAAGCCATTTTGCCTAAGGCTACATTCTGTTGTGGACTGATGCTCTCATCCGGCAAATCCGCAACATTCCAGGCGGAAACGATAATCCGGCGGCTGTTAGGCGTTTTTTTAAGTTGTTCGATAACTTGTTGAATCTGGTCGATATGCTGGCCGTCAGGCGTTGGCCATGAGCGCCATTGATGTCCGTACACAGGACCTAACTCGCCGTTTTGGTCTGCCCATTCGTTCCAGATATTAACATTATGTTGATGCAAATAGCTCAGGTTGGTATCGCCTTTTAAAAACCAGAGCAATTCATAGATAATTGATTTTAAATGTATCTTTTTAGTAGTAACCAGTGGAAAGCCTTCCGCCAGCGGAAAACGCATCTGATGCCCGAAAATAGACAGAGTACCGCTACCTGTCCTATCGCCTTTTTGATGACCTTCAGTCAAGATTTTATCTACTAATTCTAAATATTGTTTCATGTGTTTGTTTCATGACTATGGGGTTTAACAAAAACGTGCGGATCAGCTTGGTATCTCGACAGGAATATATCCTATGTTTGCTCCTTCATTAGGCTTTGTATTTCACTCTATAACTACTTATTGATTGCACTACAAGGTAATGCCAATAGTCAAAATTTTATCATGTTTAATAAGTAAATGAGTAAACACCGGCGCAAGGAGATCTTATTTATGAATTTTGGGGGGCAGCTTAGGTTGATGCTAACCTTAAGTCGGCAGCGGTCAATAAACAGCAAAGGATCAACTCATATCATCTCGCCTATTTGAATACAGCATTTTGCCCTGTATTGCATTTAGTATTCCTGTAATACCTTCACTACCCAGTAAATCAATTCTCACTATTACCTATCAGTATTCGTACCAATAGAAATTTAGTCATAGCAGAGTCATATTATTAGCCACTGGCTAAATCATAGTTAATATCATACCGGCAATTATTTCAGAATAAACAAGCGCTTTAATTTTTTCCTATTTACGTAAATATTAAATATCGATAAAGCCATTTTAGATTCCTACATAAAGTTCGTTAATTGCCACTAAATTCAAGACACAAACGAGCTTCATGCTAAGCCTTAGTATTTTTCAACTTAGAGGATACTCTCGAGAACTTATATGAGCCAACCTGAATTACTGTCATGGAAAAATAGCAATCAAGAAGAATTAAAAATTACAAAAAACTGGATAAACGAATTCTTATGTAGCCCTCATCCGGCATTAGGACGCACAGGAGATGTCTGCCCATTCACTAAAGAAGCCATTGATAAAGATAGCATCTACTTTTCGCTGGAAAAATCTTCTTACTTAAACCAAGAAGATGAAATAAATAAGATAACGAGTCAAATCAGATTATTTAAACAACTAAAAATAAATAATGAAAACTATAAAGTAGTAATAAATGCTTATCCTTATCTTGATAAAAGTGAATATAATAAAATCGAACTAATACAAAACAAATTAAAGCCGGTATTTGTCAAAGAAAGTTTAATGATTGGACAGTTTTATCCGGGATGTAAAGAAAAAGGCTTGTGGAATGATAACTTCTTCCCGCTTGACAGTCCTGTCAGTCTATTAGCTATTAGAAACATGGCAATAACCGATATTGCTTTTTTGATGTCGGACGATAGCTATATAGAAAAATATTTACAGGTATTCGAAAAAAAAGGAGAAGATTTTTTAATAAAATTTGTGGAGCGCAAGAGATCGATCTAATTAAATATAACAGTCATTAATCAGCCGATTACCAAGCATACGATATTATTTTTAATATATTTTTAAACGCCATCTCATCTTATGTCATCAACAATACGTGCAATAAAAGATAACCTCTATGTTAATTCTGTCTACATAGAAAAATTAGGACTATCGTTTAACCAGTTTATATTAGTATCGCAGGATAAAAACATAACCATTATAGAAACCGGATTCAGGAAAGACTTTAATGAATTATGTAAAAACATGGCATTTGCCGGACTGCTGCCTGAAAACATAAAAAGTATCGTCATACCGCACTTCGAAGCCGATGAAATGGGCGCGTTACCTGAGATACTAAAAATTGCAAATAATAAGGTCAATATCTATGCTCACCCTATTTGCGCATTTGGTTTAAATGATATTTTTGATGCAAAAGCCAAACCTGTAAAAGACAATGAAGTAATATCTGTCTTTGAAGGATGCTCTCTAAAGTTTATCCATACAAAACACGTTCACCAATGGGATAGCTTGGTCGTTTATTGGATAGAGCGGAAAATATTATTTTCTTCCGATCTGTTTATACAAGCCGGTGAATTTACCGGTATAAAAACAAACGATTGCACGACAGAAATAATTAATTCGATAAAAAAAGACAACTACTTACCTTCGCATAGCCATCTTGTTAATGCCTTAAATAAAATAGAAGAAAATGAAATCGAAACTATTTTGCCAATGCACGGGTCAGGGCTGTCGAATCATATTGGTCTTTATATCGATTCATTGAAAAACCTGGATTTCAATGATGTTTCGGATCAATAACTTACTACGGCACCGCGACCCGGCACCATTCGGCTAAAACGTAAGGCTAGCGGCCGAGTCTGTGAAAGTATTCGTTTTAGAACAAAATAAAGAATTCACCACGAAGTCACGAAGGACACGAAGAAAACATAAAGCTTCGTGTCCTTCGTGACTTCGTGGTGAATAGGCTTTTAAATCGATTTGGATAATACTTTCACAGCCTCGGCCGTAACTCAGCTTATACGTTTGACTGCTTTTTATGCGCAAAATAAAACAACGCTGCGCCGATCAAAATCATAGGCGTTGACAGTATCTGTCCCATCGTCACCCAATCCAAAGCCAAAAAGCCTAATTGCGCATCCGGCATTCTGAAAAACTCGACAAAAAACCTGAAGCAGCCGTAACAAAACAGCGCCAGGCCGGTGGTCGCCATCGTCGGCCTGGGCTTGCTGGAATACGCCCAAAGAATAACAAACAAAACCACGCCTTCTAAAAAAGCTTCGTACAATTGCGAAGGATGACGGGCTAACGGGCCGCCGTTAGGAAACACCATCGCCCACGGCACATCGGTAGGCCTGCCCCATAGTTCCGAATTGATAAAATTACCGATACGGCCGGCGCCCAAACCTATCGGCGCTAATGGCGCGATAATATCGGTCAATTGCCATAGGCTGCATTGCTGCTTTTTGGAAAATAACCACATCGCGACAAATACGCCCAACATGCCGCCATGGAAAGACATGCCGCCTTGCCATATCTTAAACAGTACCAGCGGATTATTCAGGAAGCCGGAAAAGTTATAAAACAGGATATAGCCGATCCTGCCTCCCAAAACGACACCGAATGCGCCGTAAGTCACCAGATCTTCTATCGCTTCAGGCTTAATCGGCGACCAGGGCTGTTCGGCGCGTTTTTGCCCTATAAACCATACCGCGGCAAAACCGATTAAATACATAAGGCCGTACCAATGAATCTTTACCGGACCTAAACTTAAAGCAATGGGATCAATTTGTGGAAAATTCAGCATAATCGTCGAATGAGTGATTTTAAAAAGGCGGCAATTAATGGATGACTTATTGTTCAACTTTGGCGTCATCCCGGAAGATGCTGTCATTAGCGTCACAATGAAAACATCCAGAACCATGCCGTTAAGTAACTTCCGAGCACCTAATGGCACAGATTAATAGTTATTATCCAAACTCGTGGGTTTACTTATTATATCTTTAGCTCCATCTGCCAGCCTAATAAGATATATCTTGAGCGAAAGCGGATTAATTACAGCGTTGCGTAATATGGGAAGCAGTTGCCGAATATCGCGATCTTATCGACAATGCTGAACCGATTAGCCATTAATCATTCTCAACCGAACTGCCGATATATTCGACTTTTACCTGAGCCAATCCATGCAGCCCTATTTCTTTTGCTGCATCATGCGATAAATCGATCAACTTGTTTTTCTTGAAAGGGCCGCGATCATTAACCAACACAATAACGGATCGGCCATTATGCAAATTGGTCACGCGTACTTTACTGGGTAACGGCAAGGTCTTATGCGCCGCTGTGTAGCCGTGTGATTTAAAGCGGGTTCCCATCGCAGTGCGGTTACCTGATTCTTTTCCATACCATGAAGCGGTGCCTTGTTCGCTGTATCCTGCCGCTGAAGCCATCGGATAATAGGTCTTGCCTTTTACTGTGTAAGGTCTGTTATAGGCTGCTTTATCGCGAAAGACATGATCATCTGAAACTTGAGGCGCTGTTGCCGCGGGATATAACCGGGGGGGATCGGAAACGCAACCGCTAATCAAGTCGGTTGATAGCATGACAAGGCCAAGCAATCCGAGTCGAGAATAATCCCTGGCATCATGAAAAAAGTGTGAGCGGCATATCACGACTTATCTGCTCCATTTATGGTTAATTTAATATGTGCCTATCTAACCCGTCATCTCTATTAAGTTAAGCCGTTCGTGGTGAGTTTGTCGAACCATGTATGGCTTAACGACTTGATGGCAGTGCTCTAACCCGTTCCAACATCTATTGATATTAACTGTATGAATAAACCCGAGGTTATTTCAGTCCGGGCTGATTTTTGGAGCCGATGAGGGTGACTCCATTGACGTGACAATCATTAACGAATGGATCATTGGAAATAGCATGGCGGCAAATTTGCCGCCGAACTATTTCCTGTTCTAAAAACTTATTTCATCATTGATTTTCTGAATCTTCCATCCAATTTTCTATTGGCATCTTGAGATAACTGGGATGCTTGATTAGCGGCCGCTTCCGCAGCGGCTGACTTTGCAGCCGCGTCGGCAGCTGTAGTTTGTGCGTCGGCCGCATCGGCTGATGCTTTTTTCACAGACGTATCCAGGCCATTAACTTGCGACTGTAAATTTTCAATATCCGAAGTACTCGCGCAGGCTGTAACCAGACTGAAAGCCAGGGCAATCATGGTTAACTTTATTACTTTTCTCATGTTATTTTTTCCTTACTCAAGATTATTATTATCAAAGAACATTCATTCCCTAATTTTTCAAAACCGGCGCTACGCACAAATCGCAACGACTGAGTCAAGCTTACATAAACAACATGAAAGGAAACCTGTAGGTTTAATTAAGATTAAATGAAGATAGCAATACTGGTTTTACAGCTGCCTGCCGCCAGCAGTGTGTCTCGATAATTACAGAAGCTACCGCCAGATCGTTTTCGATCCCGACTTGCCTCATCCTTAAGCCGCCTCCGACAAAGCAGGCAACAACTGCGGAGTGACTTGCGCCAACCAGGTTTTAAGCCGCTCTTCGGTTAAGAATGGCTGCGTGCGTTGATCCAGCACCAAGCCGACAAACCGGTTATCGATGATCGCATCGGAATGTTCAAACTGATAACCCTCGGTGCTCCAAGGCCCGATAATATCGGCGCCGTAACCGTAAAACACCCGGTAAAGCCGGATCAATGAACTGGCGAAGCGCGAAGCGTAACGTTCCTGATTACCCAACCCGAACAAAGCCACCCGTTTACCGGTCAGGTCAACACCGTCGAGATGAGGCACGAACTCTTGCCAATTGCTTTCTATACAGCCGACCGCCAGTCCCGGCAAATCGCCGACACCGTAACTCGGTGTGCCGAGTATCAACGCATCGTACTGCAACAATTCAGCCACACTGGTGCGGTTGATGTTTTTGGGTTTATCGGCCAGTTCTTCGCCCAATAAACTAAAAATCTTTTTAGCGACCAAACGGGTGCTGCCGGTATCGGTTCCGAAAAAAATGCCTATTTTGCTCATAAATCACCTGTGCTTGAGATTGCGGGATGCTGTTACTGCAACATAAGCAAATTTCGCTCCAGCTTTAGGTGGGATATTTTTTGTTGAATATTAGATAGATAGCTTGGCTGAACCTGAAAGCGGTTCCGGATTGGTGCAATTATTACGACAATCGCGGCATAGGCTGGGGAGTTTGATAGGTACGGGCGGCTCTTCGTTGTTTACACGTTGAATTCAGTTTTTTTCCTCGTTCCCACGGGCTCCGTGGGAATGCAGTCAAGGCGCGCTACGCCTCGAATCGCGATCAGCGTCTGGCGTATACGGGACGCAGCGCATCCTGTACTGCATTCCCACGCGGCGCGTGGGAATGAGTGAAAACGGACACCCAACTGCGGCCGGTTTGGACAATTGGCCCACTGTCCAATGGATCGTCATGGTGGTGCGATACGTTGTGATGCTGCTCTATTCCTGTATCGAGGGACGAACGGCCGAGGATGCGGCGTTTTCAACTATGGCATTCAAGGGCAAAACGGCTGATTTTGGCGGGGCAGCCGGGCTTCGGCTAACGGCTACTAAACTTTCCGAAGGTACTGCTACATTCGGGGTAGCGACCATTCTGAGTTGTAGGCGATAAAACCCAGTCACTGTCTGCCGGGCTTGATTTTACTGCTGGTCGTATTGGCGTTTTTTCCGCAATTTGTTTAGAAACGGGGGCAGACTTTCGGAACGATCAAGATCAGTAATGATACTGATGGCAAAAAAACCGATAAAAACGTAGCATTTTAAGTACGCGGCTTTGTCTTGACCTTAAAGTTTTTGGCGGTCCAATAATGCATCGAACTGGCGGGCAATATCTGCTGGAAA
>CAZJOY010000207.1:0-7494 GCA_964547705.1 uncultured Methylobacter sp.
ACGTTTTAAAAGGGGTTAATTTAAGCATCGGCATCGGCGAGCGGGTCGCCATTATTGGCGGATCGGGGTCAGGAAAGAGCACGTTGCTGCACTTGCTTTGCGGACTTGAAAAGCCCACCGGCGGTAAGGTGGTTTTAGACGGTGTTAATCTTAATAAAGTCGGAGCAGGGCAGTTGGCTATGCTAAGAAATAAATCTCTGGGCTTTATTTATCAGTCACATCATCTGTTGGGCGAGTTTACCGTTTTGGAAAACGTGGCGATGCCGTTGTTGATTGGCGGGCACTCGGTAAAACCGGCAACTATCCGTGCGATAGAGTTATTGAAGCGGGTAGGGCTGGGGCATCGTATTGAACATAAACCCGGCGAGTTATCCGGCGGGGAAAGACAGCGTGCCGCAGTAGCCAGGGCGTTGATTAATAAACCCGGCGTGGTTCTGGCGGATGAACCCACCGGCAACCTGGACAGCAAAACCGCTGATCAGGTTTACCAGTTAATGCTGGAATTAAATCAGGAGCTGAATGTCAGCTTTTTGGTGGTAACCCATGATCATGAACTGGCCGCAAGGATGGGCAAGGTCTTGCACATGGAAGATGGGGTTATCTTAGGCTAAAGATACAAAGCAAAAGGCCAAAGTTAAGTTCTTTGGTCTTTTGTCCTTAGTCTTGCGTCTTTAGTCTTTTTTCCCTTCTCTTTTGCCATTTTTTGGTTATATGTTGTTGCCAATAATATTGAATGCCGAAATAGCCGGCCGCAGACGAGACTATTCCCATAACAAAGCAGCCGATCAGAAACGGTTGCCAGACATCGCCAAGCCCGGAGAATATGCCGCTGATTGAAAACTCGGATTCATCGGCGACGGCCGGTTGGTTCATAAACCAGAGTCCAACTTTATAGGA
The DNA here is from genome assembly GCA_964547705.1 of uncultured Methylobacter sp. Taxonomy (GTDB): domain Bacteria; phylum Pseudomonadota; class Gammaproteobacteria; order Methylococcales; family Methylomonadaceae; genus Methylobacter_A. Next base: position 898 of record CAZJOY010000207.1, read on the forward strand.
AAAATAAAACAGAGGCGGCATGGTGATGGGGTTGGTTATCCAGACCAGCCCTACGGAAAGAGGCAGATTCGCTCTGTAATAAATGGCGCCCGCAGCCGCAATGGCCATTTGCGTAGGGGTCGGGATCCAGGCGCAAAAAAGACCTACCGCAAAAGCCATAGACACGGAGCGCCGGTTTAAATGCCAGAGGTTAGGCTCATGCAGTTTATCGCCAAGAAATTGCAGGCTCTTGTGTCGTTTGATCACTTCAGGATCAGGAATGAACTTGTCGATCAATTTTTGTATCAGTTCTTTCGGCATCGTTATTTCTTATTTAAAGTTATATTTTCGCAGTTTATCAGGTTTTGGTTAGCCTAAAAAACACCAAGGTGACAAATGGTTGTTTCCGCTCTGTCGTTTTTAGCCGGACTGATGTTGGTTCAACAGTTGGCGGTTTTGCCGGATGTTAAATGGCTGATAGCCGGCGGTTTAGCGGCCTGCATTATTGCATGGTTGCGTTATTGGCGGTGCCTGTTTTTTGTGCTCGGGGTTCTGTGGTCGATAGTGTTTGCGATGCATCGATTGTCTGGCCAGTTGCCTGAGCGACTCGAAGGGGTCGAAATTCAGATTAGCGGCACCATAGCTGATTTGCCAGAACAGGATGAAAAGCGCGTCCGCTTTGATTTTATCACCAGGGATGGTGTGTATGCCGCAAGCCAGTCGGGAACTGGCGCGGCGATTACCAGGGATGGTATGTATACTGCAAGCCAGTCTGGAGCTGGTGCGGCGTACCTAGTTGAATCCGATCGCCAATTACCCTCTAAATTGAGGTTAAGTTGGTACTACCCGGATCAGACCATCAAGGCAGGCCAACACTGGATTTTTACCGTTAAATTGAAACGCATCCATGGCACGATGAATCCCGGAGGCTTTGATTATGAACGTTGGCTGTTTATCGATGGCGTAGGTGCGACAGGCTATGTGCGCTCTAGTCCGAAACCGGTTTTGCTGGGGCGTGATTCGGGTTGGAATAATATTTCTGTGTGGCGACAAAGTATCACTGATCAGCTTTCAAATACGTTGAGCAATAGTCCAAGCCTCGCGTTGATAAAGGCATTGACTATTGGCGACGGCAACAGCATCACGCAAGAGCAATGGGACGTTTTTCGTAAAACCGGCACGACGCATCTGGTGGTGATTTCCGGTTCGCATATCGGTCTTATCGCCGGGCTGGTTTATTTTTTGGTACTCAAAGCCTGGGCATGGACAGGTTATCTGGCTTGGTCGCCGCAAAAGGTTGCCGCAGTTTCGGCTGTGCTGGCTGCGATTTTTTACTCCGGGCTGGCCGGTTTTTCGGTGCCAACCCAGCGCTCCGTGGTTATGTTGGCTATCGCTATGTTAGCCATTATTTTGCAACGCAACAGTCGTCCTTTTAATACCTTGGCTATCGCGATGTTTGCGGTACTGATTGCCGATCCGCTAGCCGTTTTATCGGCGGGATTTTGGTTATCATTTCTCGCAGTAAGTGTGATTGTTTATGCCGTTTCCGGACGCTTAGGCAAGCTTGGGCATGTTTGGGGAGCAATAAAAATAAACTGGGTCACTTCATTAGGCTTATCGCCGCTGCTATTGCTGTTTTTTCAACAGGTTTCATTGATTGCGCCATTGGCTAATTTAATCGCCGTGCCGGTTATCAGCTTGCTGGCTGTGCCGTTATCGCTGTTGGCTGTGATCATTATGTTTATCTCGCCGATGTTGGCGTACATATTGTTTTTCTTCGTTGATCATGTCTTGCAAGGTTTATGGTGGCTATTAGTTCATTTGGCGGAAATTCCCATGGCATCGATAAACCACGCGCTGCCATCGTATTGGGCCTTGCTTTTCGCGGTGCCGGGTATTTTATTGCTGCTTGCGCCGGCCGGTATTCCTGCTCGATGGCTGAGTCTGGTGATGTTTTTTCCTCTGGTCTTTACAGACGCTAAACAGCCAGAAGCCGGCGATATCAAAATGACTCTACTGGATGTCGGGCAAGGCTTATCGGCGGTCGTGCAAACCAGTCATCATCTACTGGTTTACGATACCGGCGCTAAATTTTCCGAGCAAAGTGATATGGGGCAGAGTGTGTTACTGCCTTTTTTGCGCTCTCAAGGGGTAACCAAAATCGATAGCTTGATCATCAGTCATGGCGATAATGATCATATCGGTGGTGCGGCTTCGTTAATGCGCGGCATACCGACTGAAAAGGTGCTGACCAGTGTTCCGCAAATGTTGAGTAAGTATGCGCCTGTCCAATGTACAGCCGGGCAATCGTGGCTATGGGATGAAGTTAAATTCACTGTGCTGGCACCGCAGCAGGCGTTTGTTTCGGAAAATGATAATTCCTGCGTGCTGAAAATCCAGTCGCAACATGGCTCAGTATTATTGGCTGGAGACATTGAGGCAATGGCAGAATCCTGGCTGGTTAAGACCTATGGCGAAGAATTAAAAGCCGATGTGTTAGTCGCGCCGCATCACGGCAGCAAGACTTCATCGACAATCGATTTTTTGCGAACTGTGCAGCCTGGCTATGTACTAGTTCCAGCGGGTTATCGTAATCAATTCGGTCATCCGCATAAAGATGTTTTGGCGCGCTATCAACAGATCAATGCCAAATGGTTGAATAGCGCCGATAGCGGTGCGGTTACTGTTAATGTTAGCAATGATGAATTTGTCGTGCAGGGGATGCGTCAGGCGGAAAGTAAGTATTGGAATGCTAAATAACAATTACCAAGAACTTTACTCTGGAATTAAATAGGACTAGAATAGTCCACAATGATTTGGAGCAAGATATGTTACGGCTGAGTAAATTAACTGATTATGCAACGGTCATCTTAAGCTTTATGGCCAGAGACAGAGCGCAAATACGTGCGGCTATGGAAATAGCGGCGATGACGGGTATTGCCCTGCCGACGGTCAGTAAAATCCTTAAGCTGCTGGTTAACGCTAACGTATTGATTTCTACGCGAGGAGCTAAAGGCGGTTATGCTTTAGCACGAATGCCTGAGGAAATCAGCGTTGCGACGGTTATCAGTGCTCTGGAAGGGCCGATTGCCCTGACCGAGTGCAGTATTTCACACCAAGGCTGTGAGCAGGCTTCTGGCTGTGATATTTCAGGAAATTGGGGTCTGATTAACCAGACTATTCATAATGCATTAGAGTCGGTGACTTTGGCCGATTTAATCAGACCCGTTGTTGTGCCGGAAGAAGTGTTGATCCCGGTCGCCAGTTTATATAGGTAGAAATTTTATGTCAGTAAGCGAACAAGAAATCAAGAATCTGATCGGTAAGGAATATAAGCAGGGTTTTGTGACTGAGCTGGAAACCGACACTTTTCTTCCCGGATTGGATGAAGAGGTGATTCACAGATTGTCTAAGGTCAAAAATGAGCCTGAGTTTATGTTGGAATACCGGCTGAAAGCATTTCGCCATTGGCAGACTATGAAGTCTCCGGAATGGGCGTTCGTCAAGTTCGATCCTATCGACTATCAGGCAATCAGTTATTATTCGGCGCCTAAACGCAAGGAAGACGGCCCGAAAAGCCTGGATGAAATCGATCCTCAAGTATTGGAAGCCTATAAAAAACTTGGCATCCCTTTGGATGAACAGGAACGCTTGGCTGGCGTTGCGGTCGATGCGGTTTTTGATAGCGTGTCGGTAGCGACAACGTTTAAAGGCAAATTGAAAGAAGCGGGGGTTATTTTCTGCCCAATTTCCGAAGCGTTACGTGACCATCCCGAGCTGATCAAACAATACCTGGGTTCAGTCGTGCCGCATACCGACAATTTTTTTGCTGCTTTAAACGCAGCCGTATTTACCGATGGGTCATTTGTTTATATCCCTAAAGGCGTGCGTTGCCCGATGGAGTTGTCGACTTATTTCAGGATCAACGCGGCCAATACCGGGCAGTTTGAACGGACCTTGATTATTGCCGATGAAGGCAGTTATGTCAGTTATCTGGAAGGCTGCACTGCGCCGATGCGCGACGAAAATCAGCTGCATGCGGCCGTGGTTGAGCTGATCGCGATGAAAGATGCCCAGATCAAATACTCAACCGTGCAAAACTGGTATCCCGGTGATAAAGAAGGCAAAGGCGGCATCTATAACTTTGTGACCAAACGCGCCGATTGCCGTGGCGAAAATTCCAAAGTGTCCTGGACACAGGTGGAAACCGGTTCGGCGATTACCTGGAAATATCCAAGCTGCATCCTGACCGGCGATAATTCCACCGGCGAATTTTATTCGGTGGCGTTGACCAATAATTATCAGCAGGCCGATACCGGCACCAAGATGATCCATATCGGCAAAAATACCAGCAGCACGATTGTGTCCAAAGGTATTTCGGCTGGTAAAGCACAGAACACTTATCGCGGTTTGGTTAAGGTATTGAAAAGTGCGGAAAACGCCCGTAATTATACCCAGTGCGATTCACTATTAATCGGTGATAAATGCGGCGCGCATACTTTCCCTTATGTGGAAGTCAAGCAGCCGTCGGCGCAGGTTGAACATGAAGCGACGACCTCGAAGATCAGCGAAGATCAGTTGTTTTTTTGCCAGCAGCGCGGTTTATCGGCTGAAGATGCGGTGTCGATGATTGTTAACGGCTTTTGTAAAGAAGTGTTCAGGGAATTGCCGATGGAATTTGCGGTAGAGGCTCAGGCGTTGTTGGGGCTTAGTTTGGAAGGTTCGGTAGGTTAACGTGTAAAGTTAAGGTTATGGGATTTAAGGTCAAGTCATGAATAACAAATATACAGCAGTAATTAAACAAGACGGTGATTGTTGGCTAGGTTGGATTGAAGAAATCCCTGGTGTCAATTGCCAGGAAGCAACTCATGATGAATTGATTGAAACGCTAAAGATTACCTTGCAAGAAGCATTGGCCTTTAATCGTGAAGAAGCATTGTTAAATGCGGGCACTCATTATCGAGAAGAGCTTATTGCATTGTGAAACGGTCTGAGCTGATTAGATATTTAGCCACCCAAGGTTGTGAGCTATTACGAGAAGGCGGACGACATTCATGGTGGCATAATCCAGAACAAAATAGACGTTCAGCTATTCCAAGACATGCTGAAATAAAAGATATTTTAGCGAATAAAATTTGTAAAGATCTCGGTGTAAAACCTATTAAATAAAACAGGTAGAACAATATGTTCAATGCCGTAGATTGGGCTGAACAGATCATTCATCAATACCTAGCACTTGTACCACAGCATTAAGGTGGAAACGACCATCTCAATTATTAGATTAAGTATAATTGCTTTAGTCTTTATTTGAAATTAAATCAATGTGGTATGTGAGATGAAAATTAAAGCCAAGGTTGATTGTAACGATGAACAATATATTACGGATGAAATTGATATTTCGCCTATAACGCAAGAACAAATAAACAATTATTGTACCGATAAATATCTAGATATTTATCAAAATAAGCATCGTGTTCCCGATGTATGGAGATATATCGTAGAAGTCGGTAATGCTGATATAAATATAATACCGGTTGATAAGATAGTTGAATTATCGGATTTTAATGATCGGCCGGCAGCCGATGCTAAGGGAACAAATAATATTTTGCTTATTTTAGAGTCACCTCATAAAAGCGAATATAAACATGATAAGAAAAACTTTACATTAAAACCCAAAGCGCCGGCTCAGGGTTATACAGGGCGTAATATAGAAAGTTTTATCGGCGATATTTTGAAAAAAATATCTGATTTAGCAAAGGGTAGTTATAACTTGATTATATCCAATCCCATTCCTTATCTGTGCTCTTTAGGTATTTTTACCGATAAATTAAATACCAAGGTTCGCGATAATGTGTGGAATGCGGTTTGGGATATTACCGATGAAAAAGGTGAATATGTTATTCGGGAAGAGTTTATTGCTCACTGTAAACACTATCAGCCCGAATATATTATTAATTGCTGCACCGCAAATTTAAAAATGAATGTTACAAGTTGTCTGCTTACTCATGGATTTAATAATAATTTATATACGGCGCATCATCCTTCTGCGTGGAAATATCAAACCAGGGAACAACTTAATATTCTAAAAGTTAAAGAAACAGACTAATACACTGCCCTTAATAAAAGCTAGTTAAAACAATTGGAACTCTCATGCTTAGTATTAAAGATTTAACCGTTAATGTGAACGACAAACAAATTCTCAAAGGTATTAACCTTGAGATTAAACCGGGCGAGATTCACGCCATTATGGGACCTAACGGTTCAGGTAAAAGTACTTTGTCGCATGTGTTGTCCGGTAAGGCTGGCTACACGGTAACCGGCGGAACGGCGACTTATCAGGGTAAAGATTTACTGGAAATGGCGCCTGAAATCAGGGCGCGCGAAGGTGTATTTTTGGCGTTTCAATATCCGGTGGAAATTCCCGGCGTTAGCAATGTCTATTTATTGAAAGCGGCGCTGAATTCTATACGTAAGCATCACGGCCAGCCTGAAGTTGATGCGATGGATTTTTTAACGCTGGTTTAAGAAAAAGTGCGTTTGCTGGAAATGGATGAGAAGTTTCTTTATCGCGCGGTTAACGAAGGCTTTTCCGGCGGCGAAAAGAAACGTAATGAAATC
>CAZJOY010000208.1:0-7486 GCA_964547705.1 uncultured Methylobacter sp.
GGGGGCCTGAGGTCCCATTTATGTCCGGGGGATACGCCGGAGCGTGGGAACGATAAAAGCATCCTGCCTATTATTTCGCACGGCCTTTAAAGCCTTGCGCAATCAACGGTATCTTGTAGGCCGCGCCGCGCCCTACCGCATACAATGTCTTTTTGTCGGGCCCTGCAAAAGCGATGTTTTGCGGCTTTTTAGGCAACGTAATAACGCCTAACGCTTCACCTTTCGGGCTGAATACTTCGATGCCGGCATTCGATGCAACATATAGCCTGTCGCTGTCGTCTATCGCCAGACCGTCGGCACCGCTGGACCAACCATTCTCTTCCTGTTTCCAGCCTTCCAGCTTGGCGCAATTACGTCGGTTCGAAATCGAACCGTCAGCGGCGATGTCGTAAACCAGCACATGCTCGCCCAGGGTATTGGCGACGTACAACTTGGTTTCGTCTTTATTCAGCTGAATGCCGTTCGGCCGTTCAATGTCGGTCGCCAGACGCTTTAATTCACCGGTCGGTGAAATGTAGAACACACCAGGATGGGATGGCGGCGGATTAGGGTTTTCTTTAGTCGGACGGGTGCCGCTATCGGTGAAATAAATGCCGCCGCTTTTATGCAGCACGACATCGTTAGGCCGTTGGAAAGCAACGCCTTCGAAATTTTCGGCGAGCGTTTTTTGCTTGTCCGCCGGATAAATGATGCCGACTTGCGGTTTCAGTGTTTGCACGGCGATCAGCTCGCCGTTGGCGTTTAACGCAAGACCGTTCGCGCCGTTGGAGTTTTCTAAAAAGGTTGAAACGGTATTGTCCGGTGCGATACGCGTAATCCTGTTGTCATTGGTTTCGGTAAACAGCAGGCTGCCGTCCGAGTAACCGATAGGGCCTTCAGTGCCTTTGAAGCCTTCTTTAATCGTTTCTATGATGACACCGCCGGCCGATACGCCTGGAATGGCAGGCGTAACCGGGTCATCGGCGGCCTGCACGGAAGTGGCAAACGCTAAAGCGCCCAGCACTGAGAATAATTTTGCGTGTGAAGTTTTGAATAACATCTTGTGCTCCAAATTTAATATAAGTAATCAATCCCTCAAAAAAACGTCCACGAAAGACACGAAAGAATCTCTAAATTCGATTCTTTCGACTGTTTTTTCGTGCTTTTCGTGGACCTTGTTTTTTCTATGGAATGCTCTTTGCTGAACCGGTTAAAAGTTCGCGCGGAAGTGCGCACCATAGTAACGCCCATCGCCATAAGTACCGCTGGCGGCTGATGTAGGCGAATACTGGCTGGCGTTTGTCAGGTAGATGGTGTCGAATATATTTCTACCGACCAAATTCAAGCTGTACTTGCCGTTTTTGGTACCGATGCCTATGCCGCCATCGGTGACATGATAGGCAGCCTGGACGCCCGAAGACGATAAATTCGAATTGAAATTGGCTCTGGATTTGTAACTATCCACGAGGAAAGCATGCCATTCCAAGCCATAATCATTCCATTTGCCCAAGCCGAACGGTACCCGATAATCGATACCGTAGTTAGCGGTAAACATCGGCGCATTCGGTATTTGCAAGCCGGTTTGATCGCACGCTTGACCACCGGCATTCACCTCAACCGGGCAAGGCGCATTTTTAAAGTCGGAATAAACGGCATGGTTAAACGAGCCGTTTAAGAATAAATTCAACCCTTGCGTCGCTTGCCAGTTGGTTTCCAATTCAACGCCTCGCAGCTGGATGCCTTTGATGTTACCCAATGTGGTCCTTGTACCCGTTGCGGTCGCCGAATCCGGTATGACTAACTGAGATTGAAAACCTTCCACGTCGGTGTTGTATAAATTGACGTTGACGGCGAGCTTGCGATCGAACCAAGTGCTTTTGACGCCCAATTCGTAATCCATCACGTTTTCCGGATCGACGTTTTCAATGGCTCCGGTATTGGCGAATTGCGCGGCGCCGGATTTTTGTCCGCCGGCCGTCGAAAAGTAAACCATCAAATCTTTGTTAATTTTATAACTGGGGTTAACCAACCAGTTTTGAGCCGTTTCCTGAAATCCTTGGCGGTCCGCCGACCAAACATTGCCGATAGCCGCGCTTCTGATCGCTTTCGCGTCGGCTATTTGCGACGCCGTTGCACCAGCCAGGTTATTCAGGTCTTCACCGCCCACAAACCCGTCATAGCCTAGATTATCCCGGTCCTCCCAAGTGTGGCGCAGGCCTAATGTCAGCGTTGCTTTATCGGTGAAATGCAGGTTGACTTGCCCGTAACCCGCCAAACTGGTCACTTCAGGATTCCGGTAACCTTTTTGCAATACGCGGTTTAAGGATTTCTCCATAATTGCCCTGCCGTTGGCGTCCGCATTCAAACGGTTATAAATCGCGTTGCTGGCGTAAAACGCACCGGCATCGCTGCCGTATCGGCGATGGTTCTCAACCTCAGCCGAGCTGCGTAGCGCAAAGATCCCAGCCTGATAGTCAATGAAATTAAATGCGGGTTTCAGAGAAGCCACACGAAACTCTTGCGACCATTGCCGGTTTTTTACCGTCCAACCACTGATTTGCTGAATATCGGCGGTGCTGTTATCGCCGTCATGATGCGGTTCGAATAATGAGTTACGATACGCCGAAATTGACGTTAATTTATGCCCCGCGACATCCCAGTTGACTTCGCCGGATACGCCTTGCTGATCGCCGCGCGACACTTCATGATTATCCACCGCCATTTTGCGCGGATCGCCAACCACCGCTAACGGTTGGCCGGAATTACGGATACTGTCGAACCAGTTGCGATTCAGCCGCGAACTGAACGTAGTTGGCCTGACTGTGCCATCCGCAAACCTGGCCGGATCTTCAATCAGAGGATTCACACTCATGGTTTGCGTGGATTTTGAACGATCCGCAATAATCCGCGCCGATAGATTATCAGTGGGTGTCAGCAAAAACTGGATACGCCCGCCCATCGCATTGGTTTCCTGGAGTTTGCCGACTGTAACCGGCGAATCGAGGTTAGCGACTTGTCCATCACGCTTGTCGACATAGACCGAGGCCCGATAAGCCAACAAACCATCGATAATAGGACCGGTAGCCGATGCCTTGCCCTGTAGGTTATCTCGATTACCTCCAAAGCCGTCAATGTAATAGCCGGATTTAAAGGAAGGTAATTTGGTATTGACGTTGATCAGACCCAGGTTGCTGTTTTTGCCTTGCAATGTACCTTGCGGGCCGCGCAGAACTTCGACATGATCAACATCCACGTAGTTGCTCCAGGTCGAACCGACCCAAGATGACCAGACATTGTCGACCATTACGCCGACGCTGGCCTCCATCGATTCGTTGCCGCTGTTCTTGCCCAAGCCCCGTAAAGCAATACTGGTTTGGCGAACGTTGGTGCTGGTTACGCCAAGGTTAGGCACGCGCCGGGAAAAATCCTGCACCGAAACGATATTGTCGCGCCGCATCTGCTCGCCGCTGATAACCGCGATAGGAATCGGCACCTCCTGCAATTTTTCTTCCTTGCGGCGCGAGGTGACGACGACTTCGGACAGGTTTTTAGGTTCTTCTACGAAAGATTTCTCTTCTTTAGGGGGCTCGGCAGCGGCAACAGTTGCTGTTGCAGGAGCCGTCTGAGCCGGTACGGCATTGACTGTCTCAGCCGACGTTCCGGCACCACTAGAGACCACTTTTTTAAGCTGCTCGTTTTCCTTCTTGGTTTCGCCCAATTCTTTTCTTAAGCGCTCAACTTCTGCGGCCAAATCACCGGAATTGTCTTCCGCAAAGCTGTAATCCGGAGCGAATAAACAAGCGCCTGCGATAACCATTGCAGCGCCGTTGAGTGTTACCCGACCGGTTGCCGCGCCTTTGGACTCGTTTTTTTTCTGCGATTTCAGGCTCTTGCCGTTAACCTTATGCAGCCCTAAGCTGTCGATATTCATAACTACCTTCTTAAAATCATTCTTAAAATTATGGTCAGCCCTGATTTTTGAGGCAGAGCGTCCCTAGCCGGCCCCAAAAGGGCCGGTTTAAATTTTGTGTTTATGTTAATTACTTGCCGGGAACAGTCAGCACCGCTAACTTGGTAATTCCTGACCGTTCTATCGATGACATCACTTTGGCGACGGTGCCGTACTGAACGGCGTCGTCGGCGTTTAAATTGAGCGCTATTTCAGGATCGGCGGCCTTGCGGGCCAGCAGTTCTTTTTCAAAAGATTCCAACGCAATCTCGGTTTTGTCGATGAACACTTTGCCTTTCGCGTCGACACTGACATAGACGGCTTCTTTTTCCTCGGGCGGCGCGGTTTCGGCCGTCTTCGGTAAATTGACGTGCACCGCTTGGGTCAATAACGGCGCGGTGACGATAAACACCACCAACAGCACCAGCATCACGTCAACCAACGGCGTGACGTTGATTTCGCCCATTACGTCGTCTTCGCCGCCGCCATCTTTCGTACTAATAGCCATTAGATTTGCACTCCTTCCGCATGTAGTTCGTCATGACTGTTTTTGAGTACCGGCTTTTTCGCTGCACTGCGTGGCACTACCACCGGACGTTTGATCAAGAACGAGGTTTTTAATGCCAGATGGACAAAATCGATTGCGAAGTCGTCAAGAAATGCCCAGATCACCTTGTTCCTGCGGATGAAAAAGTTGTAGCCGATAACTGCCGGCACCGCGACCGCAATACCGACTGCGGTTGCAATCAATGCTTCGCCGATTGGCCCAGCCACAACCTCCAGGCTGGCCGACCCGCTTTTACTGATGCTGGTCAACGCGCCCATGATGCCCCAAACCGTACCGAACAGACCGACGAACGGCGAGATACTGCCTATGGTTGCCAATATCGACAAGCCGCTTTCCAGCGCTCCGCGTTCTTTTTGCATCTGTTGGCGCAGGCGTCTGTCCAGCAATTCCTGACGGTCGCCGGTATGCTCAAGATCGTGCGTCGTGGTGCCGCCGTCGGCCTCTATCAGCGTCGTAAAGCCTACATCGGCCACCCTGGCCGCTGGGCCTTTACTGTCTTCCAGCGCCGCGGCGGCCTGGAAATCCTGAGCTCCCCAGAATTTCTTGCTGTAAATCCTGTTGTGATGGGAAATCCGTAAATGCTGGATGCCTTTGATCAGGATTAAAGCCCACGTCGCTACCGAAAAGGCGATTAAAACCCATAACGTGCCGTCGACAATCAGCGCCGAAGTAATTTCATGACCGCCGGGAGCGATGCCTGAAGCGGCCGGTGCAGCAGCGGCAAGATCAGCGCCTGAAATGGGTGTTTGAGTGGCTGCCTGGGAAATTTCCGCAGTAGCCGCAGATGTTGTTTCTGTCATAAATAAAACCTCAACTTTGTAAATTAAAAGAGATAGGAACCGTTACCCAACCCTCGGTGGGCGTTGTTCCACGCATCGCCGGAACAAATGACCATTGTTTAACCGTTCTGACGGCTTCATCGTCTAACACTTCTTTTCCACTGGATTTAAGTACGGAAACGTTGTCAGGCTTGCCGCTTGCAAGAACATGCACTTTCATCAACACTTTTCCTTCCCAGCCGCGATCCATAGCTACTTCAGGATAAACCGGCGCAGGATTATTCAAGTAGCCCGCCCCTGCTCGCGGTTCCGTCACTTTCTCTTCTACCGGAGGCGCAGGCGGAGCGGGTGGAGCGGAAGAAATTACCGGCGCATCAGTTTGTACGGCAGTTGGCGTTGCCACAGGTGGCGGCTCAACTTTAGGCGCGGGTTTCGGCTGCACTTTTGGCTTGGGCGGCTTATTAATCGCAACCACTTTTGGTGGAGGCGGCGGCTGGACAACAGCAGGCTTCGGCGGTTGCGGCCGGGCAAAGGTGATTTGCACCTTGGATGGCGGCTTGACCGGCTCAACCACTTGTTCTTTTTCAACCGATGCGTGTTTGAAATGATCGACAACGGTGGAATGCACCAGTAGCGACAGCACAACCAACAACAAATAATCAATGGCCTTGCTGTCGCGATGATCCGTGCTGTGCCTGAAATTCCCCAATGCCACCGAAGCCGATGAGACGGAAAAATTTTCGAGCAATCGGCCTATGTCCTCGTTGATTGGAACGACATCGGCTCTTTTCCTGTCCAGCGTCGGCACTTCCTGTTCAAATTTATCCAAAAGCATTAAAGGTCTATTCATCAGAATTCTCCCGTTTATTAACTTGTTCACTGATCGATACGCTAGCGCCGGCCGGCTTTAACTGTTTCTAGGGATAGAGCAGGTTCCATGCCATATTGGTTTTGTTCGATAAACAGGCCGGAGAAATCTATGTAAGATATTGAAATTAAATAGGTTGTATTTTTATGACAGATGCTTGGACAGGGGGATTGCTGGAGAAGCGCTCAATCGGGGTCTGCTTGTTAAGCATCAATTTCATCGAGCTTCTGTTTACAAGGTGTTTGTTGATCAACACTTTGAGCAGAGGGTGAACCCTCTACTGATTTCTTGGGATAATCGCGAAGGAGTTGCTGTGCGCGCCTAAATTGCCGAGCGGTCGTAGAATGTCAAAGGCGCGCACAGCGCGCCCTACGGGAGGTTGCTTTAGACTCGTGTCGTATATCTCCAGTCTTTGGGATTGGGGCTAGCCTTTTTTCATCGTTTCCAAACTCCAGTGGAAACAATACACTACCCCATCCGATCGCTATGCTTGGAGCACAGGAATGTCGAGCATAAATATATTGTCCTCGAACTACTAATTTACAAGCTCAAACATTTAGCTTGAATATTCATTCTAAATTGCAAATTTTATCCATTACATACCGACACCCGAGGACACGATGCGCATATCAAGACTGACAATTGCCTTATTCTTTTTACTGTTCATTCCCATTGCCAAGGCCGAAGATATGGCATACCTGCTCAACTCCACGCCGACAGAAAGAGCGGCATCGCAAACTCGCTTCATGAAGACAAAGCTGAATCTCTCGCAGAATGATGTTGCCAAGATTCAGGTCATCAATCAGCAATACGCAGAGAAGATAGAACCCGTGTTGAAAGGCTCAAGCATGATTTTTCTTAAAATGCATGACATCAAAGCCATTTTGGAACAAAAGGATGACGCCTTGCGCAATGTCCTGACACCCGAACAGTTTGATGTTTACGCAAATGCCAAAGACGAGTTGAAACAAGCCATGCAACAGGATTTGACGCACTGATGTTGGCTATTACACAACGTCTGACAGCCGGGCAGGGCCTGTTGAGAACATTGCGTGTCAGACCTTCCAGGTTTTAAAAACCTGGAAGGTCTTCATACCGGCATGTTCTGTAAATACTTGTTTATAAAGATCAGGGTGTGAACGATACAATAGATAGCCGGCAAAAACTGACGCAGTTGAAATTCTGCCGGCCTTGAACTTGCGTTTTGCCGGTACTCATTTTTTCGACTTGAAAACAATTTTAATGGTTGCAAAATAATCTATGAGTTTACCTTTACCGAACACATTTAAAGCTGTAATTAGACACATTTTTTTCATATACGAAACTACACTCGTCGTGGAGAT
>CAZJOY010000209.1:0-7468 GCA_964547705.1 uncultured Methylobacter sp.
GTTTTCGCTGATCGATTGCGTAATCGCCCCTTTGTTATGGCGTCTACCCAGCATAGGCATTGACGTATCGACACCAAATGAAGCTATCACCAATTATGCCCAACGCATATTCAACAGAGCTGCCTTCAAACGTAGCCTCAGCGAAGCTGAAAAAGAAATGATCGAGCCTTTGAAATAAAACCTAGCCATGACTTCTTTAAAGCCCTATTTAATTCGTTCAATTTATGAATGGATTATTGATAATGCCCTGACACCTCATCTGCTCGTAGACGCAGAAAATACTTCCGCAATCTTGCCGCAAGAATTTATTGAAGACGGGAAAATCGTTTTAAACATAAGACCTGAAGCAATACAAGGACTTTCTCTCGGCAATGAGGAAATTGAATTTAATGCCCGATTCAGTGGAAAGCCCATGCATATTGTTACACCGGTAACTGCCGTATTGGCGATCTACGCCAAAGAAAACGGCAAAGGCATGATTTTCGATCAAGAAGAACATGATGACGATGAACCGCCACCGCCAGAAAAAAAGCCGACAGCCAAACCAAATTTACGCATCGTGAAATAATTGAGTTATTGCTATGTTCCCTCGTCACACATAGCAATCCCTTGACCTTCTTTTCTGCCTATAAAACATAAACTTGATAGATTTACCCTTCCTGATTTGCCAAAAGAAAATTTGTCGTCTTACATTCACAACCCTTAACTTTTTTATTATCAGCAGGTCTTTTTAGCTGTATAGTGAAGCTCTATCTAAAAAGGCAAACTCTTCCGATAATCCGCCCAATAGATAGCGATAGACAGATAGCCTAACCCTATCCTATGAGGTGAATCATGAACTCAGTACAACAGTCTCTTATTTTATCCTTTTTCCTGTCCGCTTCTTTAGTGTTACCGGTTTCCGCAGCCGATATAAAAGCCGGAGAACAAAAAGCCGATCACTGTGCAAGCTGTCATGGTCAAAAAGGCAATAGCAGCAATGCACAATGGCCTAACTTAGCTGCACAACCATCGACCTACTTGGTCAATCAACTTAAATCGTTCAAGAGCGGAGACCGCATCAATCCGATAATGCAGCCGATGGCCGGCCACCTGAGCGATGAAGACATCAATGATCTCGCTGCTTATTTTTCTAGCCAGCAACCGGTTAAAGTAGGAGGCGATCCGGCATTGGCAAAAACGGGCGAATCCAAAGCTGCTATGTGCTTAGGATGCCATGGTGCCAAAGCTCAAGGTAACGGACAGTTTCCAAGACTTGCGGGACAATACCCTGAATATCTTGAACACCAATTAAAAGCATTTAAAACGGGCACTCGTAAAAGCGGACCGATGCAAGCCATAACTGCCAATCTGTCCGAAGCTGATTTTAAAGCTTTAGCAGCTTATTTTGGATCGCTATAACAACTCAGGCAGCACTGATTTCATACTCCCGATAACCTTTAGCTGCCCCCCCCTATTTGGAATATCTATTGCCGAGCCGCTAAATAATCATAACAAATACAGAAATAAACTCCTCGGCAAGAGCTGATTAACGACAAAAATTGATCAATCCAAAGATCATGATAATTCCCGTAGCGTTAAAGCCGGAAAATAACCGCAATACTGCAAACGCTAACGGGAATTATCAGATTTCGACTCTAAGAGGCGGTCATACCGCCTTTTTATATCTGCATATTTTATTTCCCGAACTCAGACAGAGATAGCCCGACCTAATCCGGTAATTCCTATTGCGATGATGCGCTGCTTTAGATAGCTATCCCCATCCAACACCAAATGCTTTATCATTAGCTCATTAAAAATTAAAAGCCTTAAAGGCTACTTATAAAATAATGAGCAACCATCCAGAAGCCACACCAGATCGCAATCCATCCCTAATTTTCTTATTTGCCGCGACCTTGTTTACCAGTGCGTCGCTGATGTTTGTGCTGCAACCATTATTCGGGAAGATTTTATTGCCCTTACTCGGCGGCTCGCCGGCAGTCTGGAACACCTGCATGGTGTTCTACCAGAGCGTTTTGTTTCTAGGTTACCTGTACGCACATTATCTTTCCACTCGCTACAGCCAACATCGTCAAATCCAAGTTCATACTGCACTGATGCTCATCAGTTTTTTGGCACTACCTTTAGCCTTGCCGGAAAACACCGTCCCGCCGACAGACAGTAATCCGACCTTTTGGCTGCTTTGGACTTTATTCCTTGCTATCGGCCTGCCTTTTTTCGTGGTTTCCACTACTGCACCGTTGATTCAAAAATGGTTCACCAATGTCGGCCACCATACCAGCCATGATCCTTATTATCTTTATGCAGCCAGCAACACCGGCAGTTTGATTGCATTACTAAGCTACCCATTCCTGCTTGAACCGAATATCGGCTTGGCTAACCAGAAAAGTTACTGGAGCATCGGCTACCTGATCCTTTGCCTGCTGATTGCCGGTTGCGCTTTTGTGCTATGGAAAAGCCGGAACGCTGAATCATGTTCGGATGTAGAGACCGTTAACAGTGAAGACAATCTTAGCCTCACGACCCAATTTCACTGGCTGGCACTGGCCTTTGTTCCGTCCAGCCTGTTACTCGGCCTGACTAACTTTATCAGCACCGATATTGCCTCGGTGCCGCTGCTGTGGATTATCCCGTTAACGCTGTATTTACTGTCGTTTATCATCGTTTTCTCTAAATGGAACGATAAAATCCATCCGTTAATGGTCAAACTGCAACCGATTTTTCTGGTGCCGTTTATTGCTTATGCATTCATTAATCCAGCGGATTTGCCTTATTGGGCCTACTTGATTCTGCACCTGCTGGCTTTTTTCTTTGCTGTCATGGTCTGCCACGGCGAACTTGCCCGGTTACGGCCGCATACCCGGCATTTGACCACCTTCTACCTGATTATGTCGTTTGCAGGCATGTTGGGCGGCATGTTCAACACCTTCGTTGCACCGTTTACATTCAATGCGGTTTACGAATATCCGATCATGATTGTTGCCGCTTTATTGCTGCGTCCCGGCCTGAAGCTGTCATGGAATACCGGGTTATTGCTGCAAATCATAGCCCCTGCCCTGCTAGTTATTGCCGGGCTTGTTCTTCATGCAAGTGTCGATGACTTACTCCAATATTTTGATGCCATCGTCATAAGCCTGATAGGCTTAACCTTGTTGACCTACTTGCTCAGAGCGCGCCCGGTCGGCTTCGCGTTAATGACCGGAACAATCATTTTTCTTGCGCTCGGTTTGCATGGCTTGTCGTCGCATACGCTTTACCAGGAACGTACTTTTTTCGGTGTTCTGGCCGTGCGTGAAGCCGTGTTAACCGATGAACAAGGCAAGCCCGAAAGCTACCACGAACTGTTCCATGGCACGACTAAACATGGCGCACAACGCCTGGCTGCGAACTTGAGCCAGATACCGCTGACCTATTACAGCCGCCCAGGCCCCATGGGCCAACTGTTTAAAGAATTCGCCAATACCGATCAAGCCTGGAATATCGGCGTGGTCGGACTCGGCGCGGGAGCCCTGGCCTGTTATTCGAAAGACCAGCAAAACTGGACGCTGTACGAAATCGATCCGCTGGTTGTAGACATTGCCGGCAATCCCAGCTATTTCAGCTATCTGAGCCAATGCGCCCACAACGCCACGATGCGCGTCGGCGATGCCCGCTTGTCGCTGGAAAAAGAGCCGGACCAACATTTTGATTTATTGGTCATGGATGCGTTCAGTTCCGATTCGGTGCCGACCCACTTGCTGACCAAGGAAGCACTGGAGCTTTATTTTAAAAAGCTTAAACCGGGCGGCATACTGGCATTTCATATGACCAACCGTCATTTGGAACTGAAAAAAGTATTATCGATTAATGCGGAAGCCTTGCACTTGGCCTCATTGATTCAGGAGTTCAAACCGCAACAGGAAATCCCGCTGGTTGTTGCGACCGATTGGGTTGTCATGGCAAAGCAAGCCGAAACATTGGAACCGTTACGGCTAAGTAGTCTCGGCAAATGGCAAAAAATGCCTTTATATTTCGATATGAAGCCTTGGACGGATGACTTTACTAATATTGTCAGTATCTGGAAATAAGAGAGATGCAGGATTGTATGCCTGATGGGGCATTGCCCCGCCAGAAACGTTTTATGTTGGATAAAACTTTGCCCAGATGCCGCCAAAACATTAGGAAGCGGCATAGGCGGTCAAGCAACGGCTTTTCTCTAACTAACTTAATTAAACTATCTTGTAAAACTCCTTATACCATTCAACAAACCTCCCAATCCCATCCTCTATCGAGGTCGTCGGTCTATACCCCAAATCAAGCTCCAAATCCGAAACATCGGCATAGGTATCGGGCACATCTCCCGGCTGCATTGGTAAAAAGTTCTTTATCGCCTCTTTGCCCAAACATTTTTCCAGCGTTTCTATGAACATTAACAAATCCACAGGATTGTTGTTGCCGATGTTATACAAGCGATAGGGCGCAAAGCTGGTCGCCGGATCGGGATGTTCTCCTGCCCAATCGGCATTGGCCTGTGCAGGTTGATCAATCACCCGGATCACGCCTTCTACAATGTCATCGATATAAGTGAAATCGCGGCGATGATGGCCGTAATTAAACACATCGATCGGTTTGCCCTCAAGGATATTGCGGGTAAACATGAACAACGACATGTCCGGGCGCCCCCACGGGCCGTAAACGGTAAAAAACCGCAAGCCGGTGGTCGGCAATTTATAAAGATGGCTGTAAGTGTGCGCCATTAATTCATTGGCTTTTTTGCTGGCTGCGTAAAGCGAAACGGGATGATCGACATTATCGTGCACGGAAAACGGCATTTTGATATTACCGCCATAAACCGAACTGGATGAGGCGTATGCCAGATGCTCGACGGCATGATGCCTGCACCCTTCGAGTATGTTGATGAATCCGACTATATTCGAGTCGATATAGGCATGAGGATTAGTGATGGAATAGCGTACGCCGGCTTGGGCAGCAAGATGCATGACTCTTTGAAACTGCTCGCGGACAAAAAGAGCTTCTATTGCAGGCCTATCGGCAATTTCAAGTTTGATGAATTTAAAATTATTATAGCTTCGTAGCCGTTCCAGCCGTGCCAATTTCAAATTGACATCGTAGTAATCGTTGAGGTTGTCTATACCGACTACTTCATCTCCGCGCTCTAATAATTTAAGGCTAAGCGCCGAACCAATAAATCCGGCCGCTCCTGTTACCAATATCTTCAAAACTCTCTCCATTTCCTGGAATACTTGCTGCGGCATCTTTATGGCTATGCTTGACCAAGCGCGCCGGAACCGGGAAAAAACCTCGTAGGATAGAGAGTTCTACTTATTCAAGCAATAGCCGAGCATTAGCCGGCTCGAGGTTGCCCTTGAATAGTGGCAATAATCCTCCTGCTGCCACCCTGGTTGCGATGCTCGCACAGGTATATGCCTTGCCAAATGCCCAGATTAAGCTTGCCTTTGGTTATCGGAATAGTGCAGCTGGAGCCCAGCAAGGCGTTTTTTATATGGGCGGGCATATCATCCTCGCCTTCATAGCCGTGCTTATAATAAGGCGCGCCCTCCGGCACAAACCGGTTAAAGTGGCTTTCCATGTCCATGCGCACAGTCGGATCGGCGTTCTCGTTCACCGTCAACGACGCTGATGTATGTTTGATAAAAAGATGCAGTAATCCGCATTCTATGGCAGATAGTTCCGGAATAGCATTCAGAACTTCACCGGTGATCAGATGAAATCCCCTGCTCTTTGCCGATAATGAAAACTCTTTTTGTATCCACATTAACAAAACCTGCTGTATCTCTTAAGATGCCGCGCCAAACGGCATATTGTAGAGGAAAAAGACTTATGCCGATGCCGATAAAGAATATACCTTGCATCCACTTCTTTTGTTTCCCAAGAAAAAGCTTCATGTCTTCTTGGGAAACAGAAATACGTACCCTGGCTCGCTCAATGAATCTGATGATTTAATGATCTTGCCAAACGATGCAACGCTTCACTGCCGTGATTGAACAGCGGCCAACCGTCACCTGTCAGAACGGCCTTAATATCGGGCACATCGGCAATGCGTTTGACCGATTGAATGGCCTTGCGTTTATCCGTCAGCTTTTCGTCCGGTAACATACATAACTCCCCGGCGATATGGCAACGAATTAAATCACCGGTTATCAACGTGCTGTGCTCCAAAAATAGCGCCAATTCCCCCGGCGTTTTAGAGCCGTTCAGCTGATAGGCAATCAAACCGGGAACAACCTCTTCGTGGTCATGGATCCAGCGCGCGCACTCCAGCGGAAATGTCTCCTCCTCGGCCGCCGGGCCGTAAATCGCAGCCCCGGTAACTTCGGCTATATGCTCGGCATCGCGGCAATGGTCGCTATTGGTAATGACGATAAAATTGACTCCACCCAAGCTTTGTAAATGGCTGTGGTCATACTCGGACATCGGCAAAGGATCGATTACGACATTACCGCCGTCACGCACCCAAAGCACGCTATGAAAATCCAGGTTACGCTCCGGATTGAATTGCGACCAGCCAAACAGGTCCTTTCTGTGTAATTGTTTCATTGCTCTAACCCTCTGCATTAATGATTTACACCCGGCTTTACGATTCTCTATTGCCGATTTACTAATTAATCTCCGGCACCATAGATTGTGTCCATTATTCGAAAATATCAAGCTAAAAGACAAGACACGCAAAAATATCTGGTGAAGTTGCAATACTCGTAGTCTTACCTAGGTTTTTTTGTATAATCGAATTCATTTCAAGATTGTTATCGAATAATGCAGACACCCTTTAAGACTATCGGCATCATAGGCAAGCCCAGCGACCCCAGCATCGCCGCGTCTTTAAATGCGCTGCATGCTTTTTTAAAACAACATCAATACACGGTTATTGTCGCTAAAGACAGCGCGCCATTTATCGATGAGCCATCTGTCAAATTCTGCGCGATAGACGCAATGGCTCAGCATTGCGACCTGGTTATCGCCGTCGGCGGCGACGGGACTTTTCTTGCTGCCGCCCGCGCTATCGTTGAATACGATATTCCATTGATCGGCATCAACTTGGGCCGGCTGGGTTTTCTGGTGGATATATCGCCTAACGAACTGTCCGGCAAGCTGCTACGTATTCTTCAAGGCCATTACACCGAGGAAAAACGCTATTTATTACGCACCAAAATCATTCGTGAAGGAGACATTATTCACGAAGAAACGGCCGTTAATGAAGTGGTCGTGCATCGTTGGGTAACGCCCAGCATGATTGAGATCATTACCAAAATCGATAATGTATTTTTAAATTCGCAACGCTCCGACGGCATGATAATTTCCACCCCGACCGGCTCGACCGCTTATGCCTTGTCCGCCGGCGGGCCTATTTTGCACCCGGCATTAAACGCCCTGGTATTGGTACCGCTTAATCCCCATACTTTGTCGAACCGGCCTATCGTGATAAACGATTCGGTTGAAATTGAAATCA
>CAZJOY010000210.1:0-7405 GCA_964547705.1 uncultured Methylobacter sp.
CCGTTTGTTTTTATTGCGCCTGCAATAAAATCGTCACCAAAAACCGCAAACATGCCGAACCTTACTTAGAGAATCTGTGCAAGGAAATTGCGATGCAGGGCGATTTGTTCGATTCCAACCGGGTCGTCAATCAGTTGCACTGGGGCGGCGGAACGCCGACTTTTTTAAATTACGAGCAAATGAAAACGCTGATGGCGGTAACCCGTCAGCATTTTCATTTACGAGATGACGACAAGGGCGAATATTCAATCGAAGTCGACCCTCGCGAAACCAACGACCAGACCATCAAGCAACTGCGCGAATTGGGCTTTAACCGGGTCAGCTTAGGCTTGCAGGATTTCGATCCGGCCGTGCAAAAAGCCGTCAACCGGCTGCAGAGCGAAGAGCAAACGTTCAGCGTTTTAGAAGCGGCCAGAGCCGAAGGTTTTCGTTCGACCAATATCGATTTGATCTACGGCCTGCCGCTGCAAACGGTCGATACTTTCGCCAAAACTCTGGATAAAATTTTGGCTGTAGAACCGGATCGTTTCTCGATTTTTAACTACGCGCACATGCCGGCACGATTTAAAACCCAACGCCAGATTAATGACGCCGATATGCCAACGCCCGACGTCAAACTGGCTATTTTGCAAATGGTCGGTCAAAAGCTGACTGAAGCCGGTTATGTCTATATCGGCATGGATCATTTCGCCAAACCCGACGACGAACTGGCCGTCGCCCAGCGCGAAGGGCATTTGTACCGTAATTTTCAGGGCTATTCCACACATTCGGATTGCGATTTGGTGGGCTTGGGAATCACCTCGATCGGCCGGATCGGCGATGCTTATATCCAGAATGTCAAAGAGCTGGACGAATACGACCAGTTGATTAGCCAAGGGCAATTGCCGGTATTTAAAGGCGTCGAACTGGACGATGACGACAAACTGCGCCGCGCCGTAATCACCCAACTGATTTGCCATTTCGATTTGACCTTTGCCACTATCGAACAGCAATTCGGCATTAACTTTGGCGATTACTTTGCCAAGGAACTTGAGGCATTAGCCCCGATGCAAGCCGATGGTTTGCTGATGCTGTCACCGGAAGGCATTAAAGTTTTATCCGCAGGCCGTTTGTTGATCCGCAACATCTGCATGGTGTTCGACAAATATCTGGCGCAAAAACAACAGCAATTTTCAAAAGTTATTTAAGCCATTCATGAATGACGAACGTATCATCGAATTGGAAATAAAAGCCGCTTATCAGGAAGATTTGCTGCAAGAATTGAACAAAATAGTCGCCGGGCAGCAGCAGCAAATAGAGCGTCTGGAAGCCACCTGCAAAATGCTCAATGAGCGTATCAAAGGCCTGTCAGTTGATGGTGGCGGCGGTGAAAATGTTGAGGAAGTGCCGCCGCACTATTAGCCGTTACTGGAGCGCAGCTACAATCAAGGTCAGTTCCGGACAGCGTCGAAGATTCAGATATAACAATAATGAAGCAGACTATTCTCGTACGTCGACCCAGCGACTTAACGGTTGCTTGGGCTCAGCAAATTGTTGATAAGCACGATGCCAACACCACCGTTGCCAGAGTCGATGTTACTGACGTCGATATTGGCACGACCACGCGGGTTTGTGTCGCGGTCGAACATAATGGTCCTAGCACCTTGCCGAGCCGCTGGTTCGTAAAATTGCCGTCATTGGCATGGCGCGCGAGGATGATTACAACCTTGCCGCGACTGTTACAGACCGAGGTGCGTTTTTATAATGAACTGGCGGAAGCGGTTCCCCTTAGCAAACCTGTCTGCTTGGCGGCGCAAAGCCGGTTTGGCCGCGGTTCGACATTGGTGCTTGCCGATATTGCAGAATTTGCCGGCGTTCCCAGCTCCGCCAATGATACGTTGACGCTTGACCAAGCGACGTTGGTTATCGAGCAACTTGCCAGTAGTCATGCGCGGTTTTGGAATAACGTGCATCGCGACCCCAAATATCGCTGGTTGGCAGGGCCAATCCGGCTTTTGGAAGATGCGTTGGGAACGGCTCTGGCGGTGCCGTTGATGAAGCGCGGTTTACGGCTGGCCGGAACCCATATATCTTCCGTTCTGCATACTCCTGCGATTCACTATGCCCGGCATCGTCGGGCAGCGATGCGGTTTCTCTCCGATGCGCCGAAAACACTGGTGCATCACGATTGTCATCCCGGTAATTTATTCTGGAACAAAAACAGGTCGATGGTGGGCTTTTTGGATTGGCAGTTGGTCCGCATCGGCGAAGGCGTTAGCGACGTGGCTTATTTTCTGGCCACTGCGCTTAATCCTGAAATGAGAAAACTTCATGAAGCGGAATTGCTGGTCAAGTATGCCCGAACGTTGGCCGATAATGGAATAACAGACGTTGATAACAGCCTTTTAGTGCAACGCTACCGCGCTCATCTTACTTATGCTTTCGAGGCGATGGTAGTTACCCTCGCCGTAGGCGGCATGATGCGTTTGGACTGTAATCTGGAGCTGATCCGTCGAACGGCTACGGCTGTTGAAGAATTAAACGCCTTTTCCGTCCTGCCGATATGACGCGTCGGATATAAAGCTGAGTTGAGCGGCTTGCCCGCTCAAACGAAACTTATGCCCTTTGGGTATAAAGCTGAGTTGAGCAGCTTGTCTGCTCAAACGAAACTTATGCCCTTTGGGTATAAATAAGGCAGGGCTCCTACATATCATATTTTTCAGTGAGCTGGAGCAATACAAAAACCGCTCCGGTTCCGCCATCTTTAGGCGGCGCGGAGCAAAAGGCCTGGACGTCTTTGTGCTGTCTCAGCCATACGTTGAGATTATTTTTTAGTACGGGGTGATTATCGGCCGAACGGTAACCTTTGCCGTGGACGATATGTACGCAGCGGCAACCGTTTTGTACACAGTCATGCAGGAAATGCAGCAGCTGCCGTTTTGCCTCATTGCTGTTCAGTCCATGCAGATCGATTTCCGCATCCAGTCCAAAATGTCCTTTGCGCAGTTTTCTTAGGACATTATGCTGTAGGCCCGGAGCCATAAAGCTTAAGGTGTCTTCAAGGCTCACTTTTTCAACATCAAGTTCGACTGCGCCGCTTAAGTGTTCATCTACGTTAACGGCATGCGACTTAGGGAATGGTTTGGGCTTTTTTTCTTCTGTTAACAGCACTTTATCGCTTTTTACAGGTAGCACCTTGCCGATACTGATACGGAATAAATTGCTGTCTTCTGGAGTAAGGTTTTTTTTTGCCACGAAAGCTGATTTTGTTGTCTATTGTTGCTAATATGGTTGATTTTATAGCTTAATCTGCTTCAGGGCGATTGATAATGCATATTTTGTTAAGTAATGATGATGGGTACTTGGCTGAAGGACTTAACGCATTAGCCAATGCATTGAGTTCACATGCCGATATATCGGTAGTGGCTCCGGATAGAAACCGCAGTGCGGCAAGTAATTCTTTAACGCTGGAGATGCCTCTACGCGCGTATACGACGGACAATGGCTTTATTAAAGTTGACGGTACACCGACCGATTGCGTGCATTTGGCAATAACCGGTCTGTTGAAAAATGAGCCGGATATGGTCTTTGCCGGGATTAATCATGGTTCCAATTTGGGGGATGATGTGCTTTATTCCGGTACTGTTGCAGCGGCGTCCGAAGGGCGTTTTTTGGGGCTGCCTGCGGTTGCTATTTCGCTGGTAGGCAGTAACCCCGTTCATTTTGAAACCGCCGCCCATGTTGCGGTGACGCTGTTGCGGCAATTGATTGATAACCCTTTACCGCAAGATTCTATCCTTAATGTCAATGTACCGGATGTTTCTATTAAAGACTTAAAAGGCTACCAGTCAACTCGGCTGGGGCAGCGGCATAAATCGGAGCCGGTCATTCAGGGCAAAGATCCTCGCGGACGTATCATTTATTGGGTAGGGCCGCCAGGGGCAGAACAGGATGCAGGTCCCGGAACTGACTTTTATGCGATTAATGCAGGTTTTGTGTCGGTTACGCCATTGCAATTGGATCTGACCAGGTATGAACGAATCAATGATTTAAAGGCGTGGCTACCTAGTAGGGAGGATGATTTATGATTCAAAGCCTGCAAGGCATAGGCATGACCTCTTTGCGCACTCGTGAGCGCATGATTAAGCGGTTAATGGAGCAGGGCATCAGCAATAATAAGATTCTGGATGCAATGCGTAATACACCCAGACATATCTTCATGGATGAAGCTTTGGCCAGTAGAGCCTACGAAGATACGGCGCTACCAATTGGTTATAACCAGACGATTTCTCAACCCTATATTGTTGCAAAAATGACGGAGTTGCTATTGGCGTCATCGGGCCGATTAACAAATGTGCTGGAAATAGGTACCGGCTGCGGATATCAGACGGCAGTTTTGGCACAGTTAGTCGATCATGTCTACTCTGTTGAAAGAATCGCGCCGTTACAGAAAAAAGCCAAAGATCGTCTGTGGAGTTTAAAACTCAAGAATGTCAGTTATTTACACAGTGATGGCGGTTGGGGATGGCTGGACCATGCGCCCTATGATGGTGTGTTGGTTGCGGCCGCACCGCCGGAAATACCCGAGATGTTGTTGCAGCAGATGGCTGTGGGCGCAGTGATGGTTATTCCTATCGGTAACGGTAGCAGCCAAAGGCTACATAGAGTCACGCGTACAGAAAGCGGCTATGAAGTTGAAAAGTTGGAGCCGGTTGTTTTTGTGCCTTTTCTATCTGGGAGGAAATAAATTTTTTTAAGGCATTGTATGACGTATTCTCCCGATATTGTCGAATATAATGCTGACGGTCATGTCCTAGTCCTATAAAGCCCGTCTTACACGGTTAGCTGGATTTTCTGCACGGCTGTTACTATAGTCGTTGAGTATTAAAAAGTTTCTTACAAGAGACAGGCTCAAGTTGAATTTCTTGCCGGACCTTTCCGATTGCTTTTGTTTCTAGATCCCTTAAAAAGGGGGCGGCTGTTTTTCATAGATCGAATATGACTAATATTAATGACCGGCATAAATATCTATGCGGGTTTGTGTACTAATTAACATTTCTCTTTTTGAAGATGCTAAAAACAATTGATCTGTCATTTTTGCGATAAGGTTCGCAATTATAAGATTTTTTGTAAGCCAATTTAAGGATAATATCGGTTCTTATGAAAATGAGCTTTGATTCAAAAAGGATTCTGGTGATCGAGGATCAAGCGATCATACGAGAGACTATTAAACACATATTATACTCGTTAGATGCTCGACAGATTGTTGAAGCCGGAACCGGTATTAACGGAATAGTTGAGATGAGGCGCCGCCAATTCGATATCGTTCTTTGCGATTACCAGCTTGGCGATGGGAAAAATGGCCAGCAGGTTCTGGAGGAAGCAAAACATTATAAATTACTGCCATCTGGCGCTATTTTTATAATGATTACCGTTGAGCAAAGCAAGAACATGGTGCTCAGCGCTCTCGACTGCAAGCCTGACGATTATCTGATAAAGCCCTTTAACCGGTTACAACTTTCAACGCGAATCGAACGCTGTATTGCACGTAAAGAATATCTTGCCAGTATTGAGAGTGAAATAGATAGCGGCAATGTTTATCAGGCAATACAAAACTGCGAAAAATTGCTTCAGCAGGGCAATAAAAAAACACACTTACAGGTATTAAAAATACATGCCGAATTAGCGCTTATCATCAGGGACTTTAAAACAGCCAAAAGAATTTATGGAGAAATATTGGCTGAGAGGGATCTTCCTTGGGCTAAATTGGGTTTGATCATTATTGCTTTTTTAGAGAGCGATTATGAACAGTCCGTCGAATCGCTTAAGCAGTTTATCGATCAATACCCTATGACGTTGGAAGCTTATGATTGGCTTGCAAAATCGTATGAAGCTTTAGGCGATGATGAAGAA
Organism: uncultured Methylobacter sp.; assembly: GCA_964547705.1. Classification (GTDB taxonomy): domain Bacteria; phylum Pseudomonadota; class Gammaproteobacteria; order Methylococcales; family Methylomonadaceae; genus Methylobacter_A. Next base: position 5,893 of record CAZJOY010000210.1, read on the forward strand.
GCGTTAGCTGTGCTTAACCAAGCGGTAGACATTTCTCCTCAAACTATTTTAAGACAACAACGCTTGGCTTCGTTGGCTGACAAAGTCGAAAATATTGAGATCGCAAAAAAAGCCTATAAAGCTGCCGTTAATTTAGGCAAGTATTCTGTACACGGGTCATCCAATGATTTTTCAGGACTGGCCAGGACTTACTTAAAGTCTAACTTAGCCAATGATGCAATGAAGATATTAAATGAGATGAATAAGTCTTTTTTTAATGACCCTGATTCAAGGCTTAGGGCTGCTATATTGGAAATCGAGATTCAGAAAGCAAAACATAGCGGCGTAATGGCGGAGAAGTCTTACGAAAAAGCTTTCAAATTAAACGAGCAATTTGGCAAACAGATATCCAGGGAACTGCGCCTGGAAATGGCAAAGATCGGTTATCTAAGCGGAGCTAATAATACTGCTGACGAAATCCTTGAGGATTTAATTAAAACCAATATTGATGATAAAAGTTTTATCGCTGAAATTGATAAAATGTGCAGCAAGTTTATTGATGAAAATTATGCCAAAAATTTGACCAGTCGGATAAAGCAGGAGTTAATTGATATTAATAATGAAGGGGTTAGCTTGTTTAAAGAAGGCAGAATTAAAGAAGCGCTAGCGGTTTTTGAAGATGCTATCGGAAAAATGCCAAATAACCAAACGATCACTTTAAATATGTTGAAAATTATTATTCACGACCTTAAAAGAACTAAGCCCGATGCTAAAAAATTCAAGCAAGCTCAGTCTTATATCAATAAGGCTATCCAGATAGGCGTTTCCCACGATCAGATCGGCAATATTCAAAAAGAGTTAGATAGTATTCTAGATTCAACTCATTAGTCTAAGAGTGCAGAGCATTAAAGGATTAACGAAAGACTGTGAGCTTCAAAAGTTCTAAGTTTTAGGAGTAAAGGAGGGCTGGTGCGGAAGAAATAAGCGTAGCCGGGCAGATGATCTGCCCGGCGTACCTTTACAGCTTATTTCTTTTTGTTGCGTTCGTTCACTTCTTTGATTACTTCATCAGCCACGTTTTTAGGGCATGGTAAGTAGTGTGAGAATTCCATGGAGAATTGACCACGACCTGAAGTCATAGTGCGTAAGTCTCCAATGTAACCGAACATTTCACTCAGTGGTACATCCGATTTAATACGAACACCGGTTGCGCCCGCATCCTGAGATTTGATCATGCCGCGACGACGGTTAAGGTCACCGATAACGTCACCCACATGATCAGCCGGAGTGAAAGTATCAACTTTCATGATCGGTTCGATCAATTGCGGACCCGCTTTAGGAATCGATTGACGGAACGCCGCTTTCGCTGCAATTTCAAACGCAATCGCAGAGGAGTCAACTGCGTGGAAAGCACCGTCGGTTAAGATAACTTTAAAGTCCAAGCAAGGAAATCCGGCCAAAACGCCTTTATCCAACATGCTCTTAAAGCCTTTTTCAACAGCCGGCCAATATTCACGCGGTACGTTACCGCCGG
>CAZJOY010000211.1:0-7402 GCA_964547705.1 uncultured Methylobacter sp.
AAATGGCAGATGAACAACCTATTTTGCTGTCCGAAAAAACTTGACCACTACAATGTTCCGCAGCGTTGGAGATATTCATCCCGTTCCCACGCTTTGCGCCGCGAATCACTGTTAGTGTGTGAAATAGAATATATAAACATAGTGAGGATGTGGCGCGTCCCTACTGGATTCATACGCAACGCCGCGTCATTGCCATTAATTTAAGCCGTTCGTGGTGAGCCCCTTCGGCTGCGCTCAGGATTTAACCGGTTAAGTCTAAGCTTAATGGCAGTGACGCAGCGCGTGGGAACAAGGAAAGAGATCTTTAGTGGGCATCTGGCCGGCTAATTATTCCGGCAAATAATTATCTGTCGCCAAAGTAAAAGACTTTTTACTGCCATCATTAACGGATACTTGATAAGTTCCTGATGCCAAACCATAAACATCTAATGGAACGGTAACGTTAAACGGGACTAATGCCTGCGTGCAGACGGCAAAAGTTTGTAGTTCGACCTTGTGGATGGCAACTTCAAAAAGATTATCTTTTTTGCGAACATTGATTGATCCTAAGCCGTAACAACCGTTTGGAAAATAACCGGAGGCTTTTACGAACGCCTGAGCCGGCTTTGTATTTGTGACTAAAACGCTGTCGGCTTCGATAGTCGCTAACTTAGCTTCGGTTACGGTCAGTAAATCCCAGCGGCCATCATTAGCCAGCTTAAATTGCGCATTCTGAAACTGGCCTACTTGAGCAACGGTATCTATTCGAGGAACGGTCAATATCGAATTTTGAAATGTTGGCGATTCCTCGGCAAAAGCAGCGCTTGTCAAAAGAAAAACGGCGGGGATCAGTAAGTAATTGGGCGTTTTCATCGGTTTTTCCTCGGGATAATAAGGAGGTTTGTGTCTGTGTCAGATAGTAGGAGCAATAGTGGATGTGCCGCGTATTGGGCCTAATGATAATTTTATCATGCTATTTTATGTATTAAACTATTGCGCGGCATTTCCATAATGAGTCACTTTAGAGGTTATCTCGTTTCCACGCGCTGCTTGTTGCCATCTGACACAAGAGTGATTAATGATAATAATAGCTGCGCATCTGCCCTACGACTACGCCTTGAAGTTCGACTTGTTCAGGACGGTATGTCATCGCCGTCATGCTGGCATTGGCCGGAATCAACAGCACTTTTCCAGGCGATTGTTCGATATATTTCAACGTCGCTTCGGACTTTTCGATCAGCGCCACGACGATCTCGCCGTTGCCGGCATAACTGCGCTGTTCGATGACTACCCAATCGCCGTCAAAAATACCGGCATCGATCATCGAGTCGCCCTTAACCTGCAACACATAGCAGGGTTTATTGCTTTTTAGCATTTCCGGTACGGCCATGTAGTTGATGTTTTCCAGTGCCTCGATCGGCTTGCCGGCGGCAATCTTGCCGACGAACGGCAATGAGTGTTCACAAGCGGTATAGTTTCGCTGGGCTTCGGCGGATAGACGGATGCCGCCTTGCTTGTTGTTGAGCGGCTCGACGAGTCCGGCATTAATCAAGGCCGAGATATGCTTATGCAGCGAACCTCGAGAAGCCACGCCAAGCGCGGCGCACAGTTCCTCCAGCGTTGGGGGATGGGTAAAATTTTCATAATTGTCGCGCAGGAAATTGAAGATTTCGCGCTGCCGGCGGGTGAGTGCATTCATTGTCGTTTATGCCGTTTTATCTTTATCCGCTTATCGGATGTGATGTAAGTTGTTGTAAGTGTAGAACAAAAATAGAACCGAAATGATAGCATTTTTGGCGGCATTATGTGAGAGGGCTTGTGTTCGTGTTTTGGTCTCGTCCCCAAGCTCCAGAGACTGTGAAAGTATTATCCAAATCGGTTTAAAAGCCTATTCACCACGAAGTCACGAAGAACACAGAGAAAATAATTATTTTCAATTCAATAGCTTGAAAAAATTCGTGTCCTTCGTGACTTCGTGGTGAACTCTTTATTTTGTTCTAAAACGAATACTTTCAAAGCTTCTCCAGATTGGGAATGCAATTACAGAAGCTCAGCTTCCCGTACTGAGGCGCTACGTTATCGTTATTAAAGTACCACTGCCGCGACGCTGATTGAATCGGGATTGATAAAAGCAAAGAGCTGTAAATAGGGCAGGATTCTTATTCCCGATCTACAAGACGTGGTTTGAGGAACAAAGAAATGCCGGTTCTTTTGCAATAGTCTTGGGCATCGCATTACAGCGCAAGAATCAAACAAGCGTAGATACGCATCACGTACCGTTTTAAAGTTTTCCGGTGAATCAAATCCGAAAAAGCTTGCTCTACCGTGCTGACTCGACCTTGGTTTAAGAATATACAAAGATTAAATGGCGTATACTGACGCCGGGTCGAGCTGCTCTGTTTGGCTCGTCATATTAATCAATGATTTTTCTGTGCGGCTTTCATCCTCCAGATGAGTCTCAATTTTAGGTAAAATGAGTTTATTATCTTTCCAATCTGTTCTCTTCTCGCTAACACAAATTATTTTCTGGTTCGTATTTAGCTATCTGCTTATCTCACTCTTTGAATATTTTATACATAAACATTTCATGCACCAAAAGCGCTTTGCCAAGGGCGTATATAGCGTTTTACCCTACCTTATTGAAGTTTTCGAATCCCATGCTGTCCGTCATCATGCCAAGTGGTATCGTAAGTTCGATTATGAACCCGACTCAGTAGGTCGAGAGGAGAATTTGGAAATTCTCCTGATCGATATTTTTGCGATGCTTTTACTCACGATGCCCGCATGGGCCACATTGATGTGGTTTAACCTATGGGGCGGGATTATTTTTATTAGTGTTTTCTTTATTCATCGGTTCTTGTGGAACACGATACACAGACAGATGCATATCCCCGAAGATGTGGTTTTCCGGAACTGGGGCGTATACCGTTTTCTCGCCAGACATCATTTTCTCCATCACCAGAACGCCAACAAGAACTTTAATGTTGTCTTTCCTCTCTCGGATGTCTTTTTTGGTTCTGTGGGCGTGCCGAAATTAAAGGATGTCCGGGAAATGCTTCGATTGGGCCATCTTTTGCCGCGTTCCGCGCGTACACAAAGAAGTCTTTACCGATTAGGGCTTCCTGTGCTCGGGGCTAATCATTAATTAGTTCATTTTTTACTCCCGTTCCCACGCTGCCATTAAGTTAAGCACAATCACACCGTAGGAGCGGGCCATGGCCCGCTCTCCTATAACGCTTGACTGGATGATACAACGCGTGGAAATGAGGAAAGGCCGGATTACGTCTATGGCGTTATTTCGGTTTAAGTGACTTATACAACTCTAACGCCTTATTCAACTCGTCTGTTCCACCTTTTGTATCACCCTGGTTTACCTTGATTTGCGCCTGAATGATGCTCGCGGCAGCTTTTTTCGTGATGTTCGGATTTCCTGTTACTTTCTCGGAAGCCGCACGCGCTTCTTTTAAATGTTGGCTGGGAGGAAAGAAATCTCGATGGCTGATTTCGACCTTAGCCTTTTCAATATGCATAATGGTTTCATTGGGGCTGTAAACCGAACTTTTGGCTGCTTCTTCCGCATAAGCAACGCCGCTGGTTGAGCCTAAAGAAAAAGTCAGTAATAAAATTAATGCTGTGTTTTTCATAAAATTAAGCCTTTGCTGTGATTATCGAAGAGTGTCGGTAAAGATTCTTGAAGAATCGATCTGTTTCTATCTACAAGATAACGGATCAATCATTAATGACCTTCGTTTAAAATTTATATAATCTTTAGTCACACTACCATGCTGCGGGCAATGCGCAATAGGTATAAACACCTGATTACACTAGCTTATTGAGTTATTGTTAAAGCCAGATATGCGGTGCAATAAGATTAGGGTCTATTGCACTCAACGGATTGAGTCTTACGAGTTGGAGCTATCTCGTTCCCACGCAGCGCGCCACTGCCATTCAGTTAAGAGATACGCCGGTTCCAAAACCAGAGTAAACGTTGCGAGTTAGACCTTCCAGGTTTTAAAAACCTGGAAGGTCTGCACATCGGCACGTCTTGCCACGTTAAAAGGAGACTTCCTTAAACTTGGAATTGGGCGTAAGAACCTCCATTTTCTTGAGTTGGTTTAATTCGACCCGCGATTGTTCGTGTCCAATACTGATAATCAGGTATTCCTGTTTTTCAGCCGTGGTCAGTGTGTCTAGAGCCTTGCCTTCAAGGATTTGATGATTTTTTAACGTCAGTCTCACCTGATAGCGATGCATGCAGGCGAGTTCAAGGTAATCGTGAAGATCACAGGATATAGTAGGTTGGTTCATGACTCTTCTCCATTCAGACGAAGTGATGATTGGACAATTGTAATTCCCCTCAAGCCCGAAAATAGCACCCTAAACCACGCTGGTCAAACACATTACCGTACAACCTGTGCCGAATCTGGTACCCAAGCTGGAGCTTTGGAGCCAGCGTAAAGCTTAATTTTATCTCGTTCCCACGGGCTCCGTGGGAATGCAGTCAAGGCCAGTCCTGAGCTGTGTCGAAGGGCGCGCTGCGCCGCGAATCATGATCAGCGTCTGGCGTATACGGGACGCAGCGCGTCCTGCACTGCATTCCCACGCGGCGCGTGGGAACGAGGAAAAAAGTATCTCACCGTCGGGGGCGAGACCCCGATTCAATCAAGTCGTCGCGGTAGCGACACAACGCCAATGACAGATCGACAAACTGCGATAAAACACTCCTCTGATTACGCTACGCGGGCTACTTCTAGTGTGGACATGATGTCTTTGTTTCTTGAAATCGTTAAAAAACGGCATTGGGCGCGTTTTGAGGCAATTTATGTTGGCCGTTCAATTCGTAGCGAAAAACAGACGCCGTGTTCTGGTCAATTAATTGACGTTTAAACAGCTAAGGCAGAATCGGGCCAATTTTGTTTGTGGTGCTGTAAATATTATTTTTATGTTCCTGTTTGGGATTTGGCGAGTTTTCCCCCTTGCTCGCGAATAATGTAACTTTCCTACGTACTTTAATGTATATGCTTTTCTGAACGGTATGTTTAAAGTCTTCTCGAAATTTAATAGCTTGCTAGCCAGCTTATAAAAATCAATATGCAATAACTCGAAGGGTAGGTGTCAGGTACTGTTTTAAATCGGGACAAGAAACGTGATGCCGCCATAATCTATTAACAGTGGAAGGAGTATTAAAATGAACAGGTTGATTAGCGGTTTATCGATTTTAGCTTTGTGCTTGTGCGCCAATTTAGTCAAGGCGGATAAAATTAGCGGCGTACCGCTAGCAGACTTTGCCAAGGACGAATTAATCGTTCCGTGCGTGAAAGTCGAAAATTATGATGAAACAATTAACAATAAATTTTATGACGTCGTTTTTCAAAGGCGGGGTAATTCGTTTAATTATGAGTTGACTTTAGCTGAAGTAGAGGATGCCGGTCATTGTCAAAGAACTGCCGCTTATTCGATTTTTGATGATGACGACTTCGATAGTTCCGATGACTCCACGAACGGCAGCGCTCCCAAAATTTTGCTAAATTGCGAAAAACGTTCTTCGGGGCGGTCAAAAATTTCTGTCGATGGTAAAAACCTGCCGTCAGGCAATTATTTATCGACTGTCACATCGGGCAGCAATGAAGTTTCGAGCCCGGTTCGATCAACAACCGGCGATGAAATTGAATTCGATTTTGACAGCCAAGCCAATGAGGGGGGCGCTACTTTAATTAGCCCGAATTTCATTGGTACAAATGTAACGGGTAGAATTATTAATGCGAGTGGGCAGACGCTGTTAACTGCTACCGTAGACTGCGTAACTCGCAATTAGATAACAAGGTGCGGGAAATAATCTCAACAACTTGTCCCCTCTTCTTTCGGAAGAGGGGACAGCATGATTAAGTCATTTCGTGCATATTGCTAAGGTTTATCTCGTTTCCACGCGCTACGTGCTGTGTTTGTAAGTACGTATTGACTCTGTAATTCGCCAAGCAGCGAGCCTTGACGGCAACAGGCCTGCTATGGCCTTACCGTTCTTCTTCCACGATCGATTTCAATGACGCCAAACCCTTTTCGAACTGGCCTCCGACCATTTTTTCGCAGTTCATGATTAAGCCGACGGCTTTATTGATGAAGTTGCTTTTTCCGTACATAGTCCATGTCACTAGGGTTCGATCATCTTCCGAATTGAACGTGAACTCCGCGGTATTGGTAGCGACGAAAGGTTTCAGGAATTCAAGTTTAAAGCGAATAAAATCGTCCGGACGGCTCTCGACGATGGTCATGCTGCCTTGACCTACCTTGTTGTTGCCGGACCATCGCATTATGGCGCCGGTTCCGGATACCGGACCCTCGAAAGAATTCTTGGCTTCGGGATCGAGTTTTGCCCAAGGCGACCAGGCGTTCCATTTCTGCAAATCGTTCACATGGGCAAAAACGGCTGATGCAGGCGCGGATACTGTACCCGTTCGGGTAACGCGAAACTCGGACGGTTGCATTGCTGCGACTATAAAAAAGATGATGACGGCGATCGCGATTACGATGAGGATTATGTCGAACATGGAATGACCTCCTGCAATTAGAAATAAAAAGCAGAACTATAGATCAGTCAGGGATTATGACTCAATCATTTTGGGATATTTATAGCTGATAACATAAGTGTTCAGTCTTACTCCCAGGTGGCAATGGGGAAAAAATGCGCTAGTCCGGTAGGGCGCAACAGTTGCTTAATCGTATATTGCGTTCTACGGTACTATAGCTTCGTCGATAACACAGCAAGAGGAATATGTCATGAACATAACTATATTCTTATTAATTGTTGTTACCGTTGCTGTATTTGCAATAAGCAGCCATGCAGAGACAAACCAGCAGCCAAGTTTGCATTTAACAGACGGCCAAGAAAAAACCAGCGCTCAATACAGCAAGCCGGCTGATGACGTTTTACGCAAAACGCTAACGCCGTTGCAGTATGAGGTGACGCAAGAAGAAGCGACGGAACCGCCGTTTAAAAATACCTATTGGAATGAAAAGCGGGAGGGCATTTATGTCGATGTAGTCAGTGGCGAACCGTTATTTTCATCCAAGGATAAATATGATTCAGGCACGGGCTGGCCCAGCTTTTCCCGTCCGCTAGTGCCTGAGAATATCGTTAAGAAAAAGGATTTTCTGCTGATTATTCCGCGTACGGAAGTTCGCAGCCGTTATGCTGATTCGCATTTGGGTCATGTATTCGATGACGGCCCGAAACCGAGCGGGCTCAGGTATTGCCTCAACTCCGCCGCATTGCGTTTCATTCCGGTCGAAGAAATGGAAGCGGCCGGCTATGGGAAGTTTTTGACGGAGTTTAAGACGGGGAAGTAACCATTTCGTCGCGTTCCCACGCGCTGCGTTACTGCCATTAAGTTAAGGAAAGCTATTAAAAACAATGTTTTTTCTGGCG
>CAZJOY010000212.1:0-7317 GCA_964547705.1 uncultured Methylobacter sp.
CGACCAGCGTTTTCAGTAGCTGTAGCGACCGCTCATTTAAAACTTGCGAATTACTCACACCAACCTCTGCAACTAAAATTAGCACTCCATCAAGACGAGTGCCAGCAAGGCAAATTATCAGCTCGTCACGCTGTTGTCAATAAGCCTAAAAGGTCGATTAATGTTTATTTTTCTTACATATGTGAATGATACGATCCCAGAACTCGGATCGTCTTACTTAAGCAATCCATGTTTACCTAACAGAAACATCACGGATGAAGTTACTATGATTTCAGCAAAACCATAATTAAGTTGTTGAAGCGATTTTAAGCACTTCATCTAAATCAAGCGACGGCCTTTTTAAGCTTTGCCCCAATAATATCCCAAAGCAAATATAAGCAACTGAAGAAATACCAAGCCCCAGAAATAAAGTCCGAAAAGAACAACTTTAACTTGTGTGGGTTGTTGAGAAGCATTGCGTCTGATCATAACGATACCGCCCAGAGTCGCCATCAGTGCGATGGCGATTCCGATCAACGCAATATTCATCGTTAATCCCTGACAGGCGAAGGCGCCAGCACGACTCTTGAACCGTTGCTTTCCGGAGGACTGACAACACCGGCTGCTTCCATATCTTCAATCATGGTTGCGGCACGGTTGTAACCGACTTTAAAACGTCTTTGGACGCTGGATATTGAAGCTTTACGGGTTTCCGTGACAAATTGTACGGCCTCATCGTACAAGGCATCGGTTTCAGAACCGCCATTACCGCCACCGCCACTCATACTGTAACCGTCGCTGGAATCAGAAGAGTCACGGGTAATATCTTCCAAATAATTCGGCGGGGCAGTTTGTTTTAAAAATTCGACCACGCGATGCACTTCATGGTCATCGACGAACGCGCCGTGAGCGCGAACCGGAATGCTGGTACCCGAGGGCAAAAACAACATATCGCCATTACCTAACAAAGCCTCCGCGCCACCTTGATCGAGAATTGTGCGCGAATCGATACGTGATGACACTTGGAACGAAATCCGGGTAGGTACGTTGGCTTTAATCAGGCCGGTTAATACGTCAACCGATGGACGTTGCGTAGCCAATATCAAATGAATACCGGCCGCTCGGGCTTTTTGCGCTAAGCGGGCAATCAGTTCTTCAACTTTCTTGCCGACAATCATCATCATATCGGCTAATTCGTCGATAACAATGACGATGCTGGGCAGCGTGCTTAAAGTGGGATACTCTTCCCCTTCTTCAAGTGGATTGATCATTTGAAACATCGGATCTCTAATGGTCTCGCCTCTTGCCGTTGCGTCCTCTATTAACTGATTAAAACCGGCAAGATTCCTGACCCCCATTTTGGACATTAATTTATAACGTCTTTCCATTTCCGCAACCGCCCAGCGTAGCGCGTTGCTGGCTTCCTTCATATCGGTCACGACCGGCGTTAATAAATGCGGAATGCCTTCATAAACCGATAACTCCAGCATCTTCGGGTCAATCATGATCATCCGCACCTGTTCCGGTGTCGCTTTATAAAGCAGGCTGAGAATCATGGTATTGATGGCGACCGATTTACCGGAACCTGTGGTACCTGCAACTAAAGCATGCGGCATTTTGCCAAGATCGGCAACCATCGGCGTACCGGCAATGTCCTTGCCCATCGCCAACGTCAGCAACGATTTTGATTTTTCAAACGGCGATGACACTAATAGCTCGCGTAAAGTGACCATCTCCCGCTCACGATTAGGAATTTCAAGACCGACTACCGATTTACCGTGGATAATTTCAACAATGCGAACGCTGGTAACCGACAAAGCTCTAGCCAAATCTTTGGACAAGGTGCTGATGCGGCTGACTTTAACGCCAGCCGCAGGCTGTAATTCAAAACGGGTAATAACGGGACCAGGATGGAAACCGACTACAGAGACGACGACATTAAAATCGGCCAGAATATCTTCCACCAAACGTGACATTTCTTCGAGGTCGGTTTGAGAATAACCTATAACGCGGGTATCTCGGTGGTCCAATAACTCCAGAGAAGGTAAAACACCGTTACTGGCGTCGTATTTAATGGTGGGTTGTTTCTTGGCTGGGATAGTGTTTTTTGCTATTTTTTCTACAGGCTTTTCGATGTTCGGTAGGACTTTAGTGATAATTTTTTTCTTAGGCTCGGATCTTACCGGTTTATTAACTAATGCCTGAGCACGCTTGGCCGAATGATCCTGCAATAGCCCTAAAATACTCATGCAAAAAAAACGACAAATAAACACGGTATATTTACCGATAACGTCGATTAGTGCGACCCATGACAAACCAGTCACCAAGGTAACTCCAGCCAGCAAAACCACTAACAAAAGCAGTGTTGCGCCTGAATTGCCCAACACTACCAGCAATGCATTGCCGGTTTCTTGACCTAAAATGCCGCCGGTGTTGCTAGGTAGCTCAATACCTATTCTCAGCAGATATAAATTTAATAACGCAGCGCCTGAAACAATAGTTGCGATAGACCCTACCCATTGCAACGCGATGACCGTTTTTTCACGATCTTGCCTGCCTTGAGTGTAAATCAGATACCCTTGCCAAAAGATAATAACCGGAAACAGGTAAGCGACCAGCCCGAAACAGCTAAGCATGAAATCTGCGACCCATGCACCAAGAACACCACAAGCGTTGGAGATCGTCTGCACTGATCCGCTGTGCGTCCAACCTGCATCTTCATTACTAAAAGTGACCAACGAAATTAAAAAAAATAATCCGCTTGCAATAAAGCCCAATAAAGCAACTTCACGCAAACCGCGAAAGGGTCTTTCTTCCATCACAGCAGCCATATTCAACAACTCGTCATATAAATTACTAAGAAAACATGATTATAGATTAATAATGCGATGTTTTACATTAGTAATGCCTAGAATAAACTCCAGTGTTCACACTTCTGCCATTGCTTACCAAGCATACGGATAAAAACAGTTTACGAAACACGCTTTCATCTTCATAATTAATTTCTTTGCCTTCCTTTGCAAAGGTTTTTTAATGAGTAATCCAAAACATTGCCGTCTTTTGATTCTAGGTTCCGGCCCCGCTGGTTATACGGCCGCAATCTATGCCGCACGAGCCAACATGAATCCGGTTATTATTACAGGTATGCAACAAGGCGGTCAGTTGACAACAACGACCGAAGTGGATAATTGGCCCGGTGATATTGAAGGCTTACAAGGACCGGCACTGATGGACAGAATGCTTAAGCACGCTGAACGCTTCAACACCGAGATAATTTTCGATCATATTCATACCGCCGATTTATCCGCTCGCCCTTTCACATTAACCGGCGATTCCGGCACTTACACTTGCGATGCATTGATCATTGCAACCGGCGCTTCAGCACGGTATTTAGGCATGGAGTCCGAAGAAGCATTCAAAGGCAAAGGCGTTTCAGCCTGCGCCACTTGCGACGGTTTTTTCTACAGAAACAAGCCGGTTGCAGTCATTGGCGGAGGTAATACGGCTGTCGAAGAGGCCCTTTATTTATCCAATATCGCCTCAAAAGTGATGGTTGTGCATCGCAGGGACAAATTCCGTTCCGAGAAAATCCTGTCTGACAAACTGATTGAAAAATCACAGAACGGCAATGTCAGCATCGAATGGAATTACCAACTGGATGAAGTGCTGGGCGACGACATGGGCGTTACCGGCCTGAGAATTAAAAACACCTTGGATGGATCGACCAAAGAACTGGATGCACACGGCGTATTTATAGCGATTGGTCACACACCTAATACCGGCATTTTTGAAGGCCAACTGGAAATGGAGCACGGCTATATTAAAGTTAAAAGCGGCATTCACGGAAACGCCACCGCAACCAGCGTTGAAGGCGTATTTGCTGCTGGGGATGTAATGGACTCTGTTTATAAACAAGCCATTACTTCAGCTGGTGCGGGCTGCATGGCAGCGCTGGATGCAGAAAAATTCCTTGATGAATTAGTCGGCTAAGCTGTACCTGGGTTTTCTTTCAGCTCCGTATCTTGAAATTTAAGCTATGCGACTGACTGTTCTCGATCCGAAAAACCCAGACCAAGATTTCCCCTTAGTGAGCCAAGCGCTCCGCGAACCCGACGGTTTACTTGCCGTCGGGGGATGTCTATCCCAAAAACGACTGTTGAACGCTTATCGGCATGGCATATTTCCCTGGTATAACCACGATGAGCCTATCTTGTGGTGGTCACCGAACCCCCGCTTGGTTTTATTTCCCGATAAATTAATTATTTCCAGTAGCTTACGAAAAACCTTACGGAAGAATATTTTTTCAATAACTTTTGACCAAGCTTTTAATGAAGTCATTGCCGCCTGCGCAGCTCCCCGCAAAGATAGCGCAGGCACATGGATAACAGAAGAAATCAATACGGCTTATAGTCAACTTTATCAAGCCGGGTTTGCTCACTCTGTTGAAGCCTGGATTGGCGATGAACTGGTTGGAGGGTTATACGGTGTGACATTGGGGCAGGTTTTTTTAGGCGAATCCATGTTTCATACCAGAACCGATGCCTCCAAAGTAGCTTTTGCCACCTTAACTCAGCAGCTTAGAGATTGGGGCTACAAGCTAATAGACTGCCAAGTACATACCAAGCATCTGGCAAGCTTTGGCGCCCAGGAAATTGATAGGGATTATTTTATAAAGTTACTTAATCAATATTGCGATAGCCCTGCTAAACCATCCGCTTGGCAAGATCAATAAGTACTATCCTGATCGGTGCTCCCACCTTTTTTTCCAGTAGCAGCAAGCTGCATACGATAAACTGTAAGGCCTATATTGGCTTGTTGGGCAAAGTATTTAAACGCATTAAAATCTTCTGCATTTAACGGTTGGTTATTAACCCCCCGATCAGCATAAATTAAACCGATCGGCGTTTTATTGGAAAAAAGCGGCATAAGAAAACACTCATTTTTTCCAACCACATGAATATCCCGGAGAGTGTACAACTTAGCATTAACCGAAGGTTGAGCCCAGAACGCTTGCCCGCAGGAAAAAGCATGAAAAAAGAGATTAGCCGGCGCTTCCGAGATACCAAAGAGGACTTTATGCTCATATGTTTCTTTACGCCACCCCAAAGACATCCTTTCTTTAAGGGTCTGCTTGTCTGCACCTAACAGAGAAAAAATAGTTCTATCCATACCGATACCACGGTGAATCCCCTCAAGCACCGTTTCCAGCAATAAATTAATGTCAATCCGGTCACTTATTATTGACATGATGTCCTGTGAAATTTGAAGCTGCAGTTGTTTTTTATCAATAACCGGCGCGACTTCTTCCAGCTTGAATGATTGATTCAAACGGCTTTGAATGATCATCGCCGCATCAGTGGCTCCAAATTGACAAGCAATATCAGACGCAGTGGCGGTATTATTTTGAAGCTTCTCTTTTATAACCTTTCTGGATTGCTTGGTAAGAGCCTCAATTTTATTAACACAAACCTCATATTTTCTTGAACCGACCCCCTCCTTTAATGCATCGGTGATTTCATAACCTAAATGAACCAGCTCCACTCTGGGATTTTTGGAAAATACACCTGACTTGATCGATTCTTCCACCAGATCGCCTAATTTCCAGGCTTTACTTAAGGAAGCACCCAAATCCGTCAATTTAAAGCCCAACACTTTTTTCTCGGCATCTTCTCGACTGAAATTTTCTTTATTTATTAGGACTTGAATGCGGTCTCCCTGCTCACCGCAAAAACACCAAAAAGAAATACTGCCAATATGATTGAGCAGCGTAGCAATAAAAACCTCTTCCGGTGATTTATCGTTCATCGCAATTGCTATGGACTTTGCATGTACAGCTGCATGAATGGCCTGGGCTATTTCTTCGTTAGCCTGCTCCTTGTTACTCGAAGAGAGAATGGCCTCAAAAAAAGAGCAAACCAGCGTTAATTCGCGAATAACTTCGGAACCAATCATAATAATGGCTCGGGATACGGTAACCATTTTCTGACGAGATGGATTGTAATGAGGCGTGTTGCTGATTTTTAATAATTTAACCGTAAGATTCGGATCCTGCAAAATAACGGATGCCAATTCCATAGCGCCTTTTCTGTCATCGTTTAAAATGTCATGAATACATAGCGCAGTATTCGAAAAAATGGGCATTTCTTCATTGCACAGCACATGCGTCCAGCCATTAAGCGTAAGTGGTTCCGCTATAATTTTGGGAGGGATTACTTGCAAGTCCATTGCAATCATAT
Source organism: uncultured Methylobacter sp. (assembly GCA_964547705.1). Lineage (GTDB taxonomy): Bacteria > Pseudomonadota > Gammaproteobacteria > Methylococcales > Methylomonadaceae > Methylobacter_A. Next base: position 6,216 of record CAZJOY010000212.1, read on the forward strand.
TGAGCTCTAGAGGATCGTTCTTCGATGTCATTTGTTTTTCTTAATTATTAATACTTTAATGCTCGCCCAAACGAGCAACATCTACTCATCATACCGGCAAAGACGCAATCGGCTAATTTTCTACCGATTAAAACCCATGACCCTAACTCCATTTAATAATCATATGCTTATAGACTAACGGATTGTTGTTTTAGATACGTTTTTAAAAAATCTTTCCAAGTAACGATACCTAAAATAGCCCCGTTATTGCCGATGACAGGCATGCAGGATATATCCGCATCCAACATTCTTTGCACAGCGACATTACAATCAGTTTCAGGTGTTACAGTATCAACCTGACGAGCCATGATCTGATGAGCGCGTTTTCTTAATGTTTCTTGATCGCGTAAAGTTTCAGCGGCCGTATGAATATAAGGACTTAAGGCACGTAACAAATCCCGATCCGAAATAATCCCGACAAAAGTATTATCCGATTCATCTTCAACCAAAAGATGATGAAAATAGACATGATCAAAAATCTTCTTGATCTCCAATAGCTCAGTATCCATGTTAACCGTAACCGGATTGGTGGTCATAATATCGGCGATAATCATAATTTGGAGCCCTTTTTTTCAATCGGTCATTTTACAATAATGAAGTTAGTAACTATAGCTATAAAATAGATATTACCTAGGCCTTACACAGTTAAAAACTGCTTAGGATGATATCTGCATGATTTCTAAACTCATCACCATTTACTACTTTACTACCACCCAATAACTAACTAAATTCGGCCATTTTAGCTTTACTACAACACAACATATGGGTTTTCTATGTTTTTACTAAAGTTTTTAGGTTAAAATAGAAAGCTTTCGAAGCTGGACGAGTGAGCAGCGATGGTGACCTCAAATAAATGCACCTCACTCGGCTTTGAGCTACTTGCATGTATCCGACGCATTTCATCCACTCCGATGGCTACCGCCACCGCGGTCTTAGGTTGTGTGACTGCGGTTATGGTATGTAGCCCACCGCCCCGGTACGAGTCCTCAACAAATGTTCAAAGTTTATTGAGAGCGGTCACCAAAAAAGTTTTTTATGCCCAACTTTAGAGTAAAAACATGAC
>CAZJOY010000213.1:0-7293 GCA_964547705.1 uncultured Methylobacter sp.
GGGAATTCGGCGGCAAACAATATGTTGGCGTTCTTTCAGGTATCGGCGGTTGGGCAGGTATCGGTATCGCTGCCGGTCTTGACACTGGTGAATCAAACTCAAACTCTGAAGGTTTGGGCGCGGTGGGCGCATACAGAAGCTTAAGCTCTTTCACTAAGCTGGGCGGTACATTAACTGTATTCACTTTACCTAGCAACTAAATCGATCTGATTCTTTAGATCGTATAAAAAGCCCTGGTTGATTTTTCAACCAGGGCTTTTTTTTGCCTGCTTATACAGTAAACTATTGCGACTTATTGTTTGACACCCCAAGGAGATATTAATGAGGACCTTATTTCAACGCACAAGATGTTTCGCAATTTTACTTCTGGCTGGATTCTGCTTTACTGCATCAGCTGAAGAAAAATTCAAAGTTTGTGCCGACCCGCTGAATCCGCCTTATTCGACAAAGAATAAAGACGGTTTTGAAAATAAAATCGCCGAGCTTTTTGCCAAAGAACTGGGCCAAACCATTGAGTACACATGGCTTCCGCAACGTCTCGGCTTTATCCGCAATACTTTAAATGCTCCGTTAAATGAAAGCGATGTGGATACTAACGAATATAAATGCGACATCGTTATGGGCGTCCCGGCAGGTTATGACCTCACGTTAACAACCTCACCCTACTATCGATCAACTTATGTGCTTTTAATAGCCAAAAAACGTGGCTGGGACGATATTACCGATGCAGACCAATTAGTCGACCTGCCTTCACAAAGACAGGAAAAACTGAAAATTGCAATGTTTGACCGCGGCCCCGGAACGACCTGGATGCAAAAAAACGATTTACTCGACGTAGGCATCTCCTATCAGTCAATGTCAGGCGACGGTGAAAATAATGTCGCCATGCAAATAGAAAAGGACCTTAAAGCAAAGAAAATTGATATGGTTATTTTGTGGGGACCTATGGCTGCTTATGTCGCGTCTCAAAGCCCAAAAAACAGTTATTCAATGATCCCGATGAAATCAACTCCTAACATGAAGTTTGATTTTGATATGGCGATGGGCGTTCGTAAAGCTGATAAAGCGAGAAAAGAAACCCTTGATAAGCTGATAGCAACTAAAGCCAAAGAAATTCAATCTATCATAGCCAGTTACGGCATTCCTTTACTACCACTACCTAAACAAGCCGCTCCTGAAGATAAAGATTAATCTATTATCTGATCCAGGGGCGACCTTCAGGCCGCCCCGTAAAGCTTTATTTGCGATTAAACAATCCAACCAAATAGGCAAACCTGACCGCGCGTTCATGTGACAACTGGTTCCATTGAAAGCGCCACTTCCAGTTACCCTCGGTTGTACCTGGAGTATTCATTCGATGCTCGGAACTCAGTTCCAAAATATCCTGCATAGGGATAATCGCAAGATATGCAACCGATGCCAAAGCGGCATGAATTAATGCGCAATGCAATGGCATCGCCGGATTGCCAAGATAGTTATAAATGTAGTTTTTCTCATCATTACTAATACCTTGCAACCAACCTAAAGTCGTATCATTGTCATGAGTACCGGTATAAACAACGCAGTTCTTTTCGTAATTATCAGGCAAATAAGGGTTATCAGGACCACCACCAAATGCAAACTGCAAAATCTTCATGCCGGGTAAAGCGAACTCATCTCTTAATTCCTCAACCTCAGGGGTAATAATACCCAAATCTTCAGCAACCAATGGAATCGTCCCATGCTCTGCTTTTATTGCGTTCAATAAAGCCTTACCGGGCGCCTTAACCCATGCCCCATTAATTGCTGTATCTTCATTTGCCGGTATTTCCCAAGCCGACTCAAGTCCACGAAAATGATCGATTCGAATAATGTCGAACATCTCAAGCTGAGTTTCCATTCTTTCAACCCACCAATGGAATCCGGTTCTCTTCAGGTAGTTCCAGTTATAGTGCGGATTACCCCAGCGCTGCCCTGTTTCAGAGAAATAATCAGGAGGCACCCCTGTCACGACAGACATATTGCCTGATTCATCAAGCTTAAAAACATCACGATGAGCCCAGACATCAGAGCTGTCGTAAGACACAAAAATTGGAATGTCGCCAAACAGGAACACACCCTGCTGATTGGCATAAGCTTTTAATTCCTGCCATTGCTGAAAAAACACATATTGTTCAAATTTAATGCATTCAATTTGTGCTTTTAATCGGCGGCATGCTTCTTTTATTGCTTTTGCATCTCTTTCCTTAAAATGCTCAGGCCATTGATTCCAGCACTGCTGATTAAATTCAACCCTGAGAGCCATAAATAAAGCAAAATCATCAAGCCAAAATGCTTTTTCCTGACAGAAATAGGCAAAAGCATCCTGATCGTGTTGTTCAGCACGCTCCAGAAAACCATAATAGGACTTTGCGACCAAACACCTAACAGCACAGTCACCGGCACACTCATCACATTTCTCGGTACGTTGCAGCCAACCTTTCTTAACTAACCAATCAATATTGATTAATGCAGGATTACCGGCATGAGCAGACAGACACTGATAGGGCGAACCATCGGCATGAGTCATGCCTAAAGGCAAAACCTGCCATACGCTTACCCCGGTATCGCGAAGGAATTTTACAAAATTAAAAGCTTCCTGCCCTAAATCGCCTTGGCGACCCGTACCCGGCAACGATGTAATATGCAACAAAATGCCGGCTCGACGTTTATTTAAGATGTTATTCACACTTAGCGATCTCTCGTTTATGTTTTTTAATTGCTGGTTTTATTAAATGCGGAGAACTAAATATTAACACCCATCAATTATGTAAATTCGACGCCTGGACGCATTGCCCCCCCCATAGCTGGAGTGCCGGAACCTTGCGTAAAAGACATCGACAGATAAGCGGGCGGCTCCTCACCCAATAGTCTGTATAAGTTGGCCAAATTAAGCCTGTATTGTTTTTCAAAATTACTGACCGCTTCTCCTGGATTATAATCGCCAAACCACCAAAACCAATCAGAACCTTCACAAACAGCCAACTGAAACTCAGCCTGTTCAACTTGTTTTTCCGTTAATCCACCAGCTGAAATGACCTTGTCAAAAGTCCACTTAACATCGCCCAGCATGTCCCAGCCGCGATTTTTGTCCACATCGCCTATCCAGGTCGAGAAAGTTCCATAAACCCAACTGCCCGCAACTATTCTTGCCAATGGCTTAACCTCAGCCTTATTCTGCAAACATTCCGAAAAAGTAGTTAACTCAATATTTGGATGACCGGCCAATCTTTCGTACAAAGCGCTGAGAAAGTAATAGCCATTAGCAGGGTAATATTCCCAGGCGTTCTCGCCATCCATGATGATTGAAACCACTTTGTCGTCAGGCTCATGTGCCGCAATATTTTCGAGGTGATTAATCAAATCGCCAACCGCATCATCGGCATGCCATTTTGAATACTCAAAACCGATAAGGTCGGACAGGCCATCATCGCGAAAAAAACACGCGATATTGGTTTCCTGAAGCTTAAAAGGATGATGGATGCCCGATGTTTTATCGTTTTCAGGAAGATTTAAACTGTTATGCAGTACAGAGCCGCCACTTGCTGCCCAGTCAAAACCAAAATCACCCAATATTTTTAATGTCGGTCCACTCACACTGCCTTCCGAAGGCCAACACCCTTTAGGTTTAAAACCGAACAGGCGCTTGAAGGTCTGCACCCCTTTATCAAGATGCCACACAATACGCTCTGCCCCTCCCGGATAAGCATCCAACTCCGGCAGAGGCGCGTCAGGCATAGCCTCGTGGGTAGAGTTCAAATCCAGCAAAAGCGGCATGATAGGATGCGCATAAGGCGTCACAGAGAGTTCAACCTGCCCTTTTCTGGCCAATGCTTTGTATCGACAGATAATAGTGGTCAATTGCTCGGCAATGACCTCTATAATTTCGATTCTGTCGTGTAGCGTATAACCGGATCCTTTTTCTATCAGCCGTTTTATCCGAGTATCGGTTAACTTTATGGTCTCCCCCATCCAAATCAAATGATACCAAGCCAGAATATCACCTATAAATTGAGAATTGACATAGGTTAAAGAATCATAATGATGCTCAAGCCAATCGGCCATTTCAATCAATCTTTTGAATGTCGGATAGCGATTTATCTGTCTTTCCCGGTTTGCACGCATGCAGTCCTTGACCAATTTCATGCGCTCTTCGGGATCCGCCGGAATACTGGGATTAACCAATGCCGCCAGTAAAGGATCAGTGATAGAAATTTGATCGTGCAAATAACCATTGACCTGTCTGGCGTATTCCTCAATTTGCTCCAACAGTATCGGCGCGAAATTCACTACGGCCTTGGCCTGCGGCACTGCCTCCAGATGTGCCGCCATATCGACATAGTCTTTAATCACATGCAGATATGTCCATGGCAGCTTGAATTCTCCTGACTGTAAATCTCTATATTCCGGCTGGTGCATATGCCAGCACAGAACCAGCTTCAATTTTTTCTTATCGGACATAGTGTCTTTTTTGACCCAGCATGTCCGGCGTAACCAAAACGACTCCACCTGGACTCACATGAAATCTTTTTTCATCTTCAACTCTGTCCTCACCAATCACAGTGCCTTCCGGAATTTCACAGCCTTTTTCTATAATCGCCTTGGTAACGCGGCAATGACGGCCAATATTCACTTCCGGCAAAACGATAGTGTCTTGCAAAGTCGTGTACGAGTTAACGCGGACGTTGGAGAATAATAAAGAATGCCTGACTCTTGCGCCGGAAATGACACAGCCTCCTGAAACCATCGAGTCAACGGCCAGACCTCGTCTTTTATCACTATCGAAAACAAATTTAGCCGGAGGCGTTTGCGCCTGATAAGTCCATATAGGCCAAGTTTTATCATATAAATTCAAGTCCGGTTTGACGCCAATCAATTCCATATTGGCAGCCCAATACGCATCAATGGTCCCCACATCGCGCCAGTAACTTTGCTCGCCACTTTGTAAATCCAAGAAAGGATAAGCATTAGCGATATATTTATCGATAACGGCAGGAATAATATCTTTACCGAAATCATGACTTGAACCTTTCGTATCCGCATCTTTAAGTAATTGTTCAAACAGAAAACCGGCATTAAAGATATAGATCCCCATCGATGCCAACGCAGTATCGGTTCTACCCGGCATAACAGGAGGGTGCTCAGGTTTTTCGACAAAAGCCCTGACCCTCCGGTTTTCATCCACATCCATGACGCCAAAAGCCGTGGCATCCTGTAGCGAGACTTCTATACAGCCTATCGTTAAATCGGCATTTTTTTCAACGTGATCGGCAAGCATGGCGCCGTAATCCATTTTATAAATATGATCTCCGGCCAGGACTAAAATATGTTCCGGATGGCGACTGCGCAAAATATCAATATTTTGAAAAACGGCGTCAGCGGTTCCTGCATACCATGAATTCTCATCATGTCGTTGTTGAGCAGGCATCAAGTCGACATACTCACCAAATTCGCCACGCAAAAACCCCCAGCCCTGCTGAATATGCCTGATCAGTGAGTCAGCCTTGTATTGAGTCAAAACCCCTATCTTGCGTATACCGGAATTCATGCAGTTAGACAGGGGAAAATCGATAATTCTAAATTTGCCGCCAAAGGGTACAGCGGGCTTGGCGCGCCAATCGGTCATATTCATTAATCGTGAACCGCGACCACCGGCCAGTATGAGTGCAACGGTGTTGCGAGTTAAATGACTGATATTATGATCGTGCTTTTGATTACTTGACGCTGACATTTTTCATCTCCATGTGGAATAGACTGACAACTCTTGATGTGTTTGGTAACATTCACCTAACTATTATTCCATTACGCCGAGGCTATTCATAGTGAAAAAGCAATCTAATACCGAGTCCGTTCCAGACGGACTTGCGGCATACACACCATCCTTGGTGATAAACGCACTTGATTCCGATGCTATACAAATCATGGAAGCCAGACATCATGATCCTTTTTCAATTTTAGGCCGCCATCTCAAGAACAACCGTGTTCAAGTTAAGGTGTATCTGCCTTATGCGGAAACAGTATGCTTTAGCCATAACGGCGCTGCTTTAAACCGGCTACCCAATACAGACTTTTTTGAATATAACGCCGAACATGAACAATTGCCAGAACATTATCAATTGTCCTGGGTCGACAAGAGCGGTTACAGCCACGAAAATTATGACCCGTATGATTTTGGCGTTCAATTACCGGAATTCGACCAGCATTTATTCGGCGAAGGCAAACACTGGCATATTTACCAGAAACTGGGCGGGCACCTGCATACAGCGGATGGTATTGACGGAGTTTTATTTGCCGTCTGGGCACCCAATGCCGGCAGGGTCAGCGTGGTGGGCGATTTTAATCACTGGGACGGACGCTGCAACCCGATGCGCAGTTTGGGCGGTAGCGGCATCTGGGAGCTGTTCGTGCCGGACTTACATGCAGGCTGTTACTATAAATTTGAGATTTTAAATCGTAACACCCATGAAGTGCTGTTAAAAACCGACCCTTATGGCCAGCAATTTGAGTTTCGCCCCAATACCTCGTCCATTGTGGTCCATGAAGACAGCTATGTTTGGGGAGACCTGCAATGGATGAATGACCGTATCCGCCATAATTGGCTGCATGAACCTATGTCTATCTATGAGGTTCATCTGGGCTCCTGGCGCCGAGATCATCTGGGCAATTTTCTGAATTATCGTGAACTGGCCGCGCAGCTAGTCGATTATGTCAAAGAGATGGGTTATACCCATGTTGAATTATTGCCTGTTACCGAACATCCGCTGGATGCTTCTTGGGGTTACCAAACCACCGGTTATTTTGCTCCAACCAGTCGACACGGCTCACCGGATGACTTCCGCTATTTTATCGATACCTGCCATCAAAACGGCATCGGCGTCATTCTGGATTGGGTACCCGCGCATTTTCCTAAAGACAGCTTTGCGCTGGCCCGCTTTGACGGCAGCGCGCTTTATGAGCACGAAGACCCGCGCAAAGGCGAGCACCGTGACTGGGGTACGCTAATCTATAATTATGGCCGTAACGAAGTGAAAAACTTTTTGCTGGCCAGTGCTATTTTCTGGCTGGAAGAGTTTCATCTTGACGGCTTACGCGTCGATGCCGTTGCGTCGATGCTGTATCTGGATTATTCCCGTAACGATAATGACTGGATTCCCAATATGTATGGCGGTAACGAGAATCTGGAAGCGATCGATTTTCTGAGAGAGCTTAACTCCGTCACTCATCAACAGCATCCCGGCACCGTCATGATGGCTGAAGAATCCACGTCTTGGCCGC
>CAZJOY010000214.1:0-7184 GCA_964547705.1 uncultured Methylobacter sp.
AAAAGATAGCAAACTTGGGTAACCTGGGCGACAAAGTTGCCATTAAAGCAGGCTATGGCAGAAACTATCTTATCCCGTACGGTAAAGCCGTTGCTGCAACAGCTACCAAAATTGCTGAATTTGAAGCGCGTCGTGCAGAACTTGAGAAAGCCGCAGCTGAAAAGCTGAGTGCGGCCAAAGCAAGTTCAAATGCATTAAGTAAGCTTCAGGTTGTCATCACTCATAAAGCCGGTGATGAAGGTAAATTGTTTGGTTCGGTTGGAACGCAGACTATTGCAGACGCAATTACCGAAGCAGGCGTTGCAGTTGAAAAGCATGAGATTCGTTTGCCTCAGGGTGTTATTCGTCAAATCGGCGAATACCAGATCGACATTAATTGCCATACCGACGTTATTGTAAAAATGCCTATTAAGATTGCTGCTGAAGCATAATTATTAAAGGTATAAGGTGAAAAGGTAAAAGGTTGTATGGGGTAAGTAAAACCACCCTTACAACTTTGAGCCTTTTAACTATGCGGTTTTTTTACTCCTGTCTTTTTTATCTGTTACTCCCCTTCATAATGGTTCGCCTGATCTGGCGAAGTATTAAAGCGCCAGCTTATCGATATAGGTGGAGCGAGCGATTCGCACGCTATAACAAGAAGTTTCCCCAGAATGTCATTTGGTTCCATGCGGTTTCGGTCGGCGAAGTTGAAGCGTTATTTCCGCTAGTTAAGCAAATACAACATCAGTATCCCGATGTGCCTCTATTAATCACGACTACAACACCTACAGGATCCGCTCGGGTTAGAGCAGTGATGCGGGAAAGTGTAGAACATGTCTACTTGCCGTATGACATGCCCGACGCAGTCAATCGGTTTATGCGGTGTTTTAAGCCGAGAATGGCAGTGATCATGGAAACTGAAATTTGGCCCAATCTTTTTGCTTGTTGTGGTGAAAATAAAATCCCTCTATATGTTATTAACGCTCGCTTATCGAAAAAATCGGCAAGTGGTTATCGAAAAATCCCGAGTCTTATTTCCCCTGCTTTAGCTTGCGTAAAAGTAATTGCGGCGCAAACTCAGGATGACGCCTGTCGTTTTATTGCTATTGGTGCGAAAGCGGAAGCGGTTAGAACGCTAGGTAATGTAAAGTTTGATGTTGAGGTTTCAAGTGAAATTATTGATCGAGGCTTGCAGTTAAAGGTTGAGTTATTTACTGGCCGTTTTGTTTGGCTGATTGCTAGTACCCACAAAGATGAAGAAGCAATATTTCTGAATATTTATAAAGAAATAAAGCAGAGAATTCCGGAATTATTGCTGGTCATTGCACCAAGGCATCCTGAGCGTTTTAGTGAGGTAAAAAAACTGTGTGAGCAAAATCAACTGGCTGTGGTAATGCGCACAGCCAACGAAATGTGTTGCCAGTATGTCGACGTTTATTTGGCCGATACTATGGGGGAATTAAAGATGCTTTACGCGGCCTCCGATGTGGCGTTTGTTGGCGGTAGCATGGTGTCTGTGGGGGGGCATAATATTCTTGAGGCGGCCGCAGTTGGGGCTCCGGTTTTATTTGGCCCTTATATGGCAAACTTTAAAGAAATAGCTGAAGGAGTGCTGAGGCAGGGCGCGGCAATACAATGTCAGAATGAAAGCGAAATAATTAAAGCTATTAGTGTCCTGTATGCGAATTCCTTATACCGGCAATCACTAGCTGAAAAAGGTAAAGTATTCATTCGGCAGAACCAAGGGGCAATCACTAGAATTTTCGACCTGCTTAGTCAGGATATTTGATTTTAATTTTTTTAAGTAGTCATTTATAAATATTCAGGTATTAGCCGCGCGCTTAACATACTGTTTTTACAAAGGATGCATGCACTAATGTCGGTAAGAATGCCGGATTAATTTTGAACGAGTACTTATTTATTATGTTGACATACTGAATCTTGATTACTCAATTACTTCTCATTAATGTCTCAGAAAATTATTATCAAATACATAATCACTTATTGGTAATGAAAGTCGATTTGATTAATAAGATACTGCAATGCTGTATCAAGCCGATATGAGGCTTGTTTTATTTCGCAGCCAACACGGCTTAGTTGTCTTGAATTTTTAGGAATGATTATGTTATTGATGATTTCCAGATGGGCTAAGAATACACTTTTATCGGGTAAGATAATATTGCAGTCTGTATGTCGCTCTCCAATAATAATAGAGCGCTGATTTTTGGATTGATGAGTATAGGACAGGCCTGCCACACTAATATCGACTACGTTAAAGCATTCATCTTGGTTTTTATATTGAACTATGACGGGACTACTAATGGGTATTTTTACCCGGCGAGCTTCTCTTCGTTGTATCCACTCGATGCTCTGGGGAAGGGATGCTTTGAGGTTAAATGCACCGTCAATATCATGTCCGCTAATTTCACTTAATATAAAGCTAACGGCAATACCTTCAAAATTAGCAGAGGCTACTACGCTGTTTTGCATGAGTAGATCTCTATTAAATCGTTCGTTTTGAAATCCACCTAGGAAAATATGATTGCCTCCAATGGAGGTAATTGTTGTTAGTAGTGTGCTTGTTAAGAATCTTCCGGGAACTTTAACCGACAGCAAGGCGTTTTTGTTGAGCAGGTGGTTTAGTTTTTTCCTGATCTCACCTTGATCGGTAATTGTGTAATTATTATAGGCTTCGCTTATGATTGCGGGTTCAGGAGTGCATCTGTGATGCGATTCAGCATGATTTAGTTGGTGTGTCTGCATTGTCTTCCCCGTCATATATTTGACAAAAATGTACTAATATTCGATTAAGCAATTGCTTGGCCATAAATAAACTTTCATATTTATTTCATATTCTTACTGACTTTTTAGGACTATCCTCTGATGTTGGAAAGGCTCGTTTTGTAATTTGGGCGTAAGCGTCCAGCCAAGCCATCTATCTTGAAAGTACCCAATCGAACATCCTTAGGTTTTTTGACGAGGATAAGCGATTGTCTGGCCCAAGGCGACGGATGCCTGCTTTTCGATGGCTCAGGCCCAATGGTACTGGCTGATCGCCGGAGGTGCTTACAATAGAGCTAAATATTTTGCCGTATCGTCTGTTGGCTTATGTAATCTCTATCTCCTGAGTCTAACTGATATTGGATTTGTCGATTACGACTACTAAATCAAGCGTACGATGCGGATATTTACACGAGTTCTTAGGTTGTATCGAAAAGATTCTGTGGTAGTTCATTAATGTCGACTACTTTCTTTGTGCGATAACTATACTTCTTTATACTATAAATATTTTTGAGGTTAAGCTTTTGTTATGTGTAGACAAAGCTTCTATTTCAAAAGAGCTCTAACTCTTTTTTATAAAATTTTACTATAGCTGACTACATTGAAGGGATGTTACATCATGAATGAAATAAAAGATAAATCAGTTCAGGCTTTTGTCGATGAGTTGGCCAGCAAGGCACCTACGCCAGGTGGCGGTAGTGCTGCAGCAGTAATGGGGGCGCAGGCTGCTGCTTTAATTAGCATGGTTTGTAATTTGACCATAGGTAAGCCTAAATACATCGAAGTTGAAGTTGAAATGCAATCATTGTTAACAAGATCAGAGGCTCTGCGTGAGACGCTGACGGGTATGATAAAAGCCGATGTCGAGGTTTTTGATCGCTTAATGGCGACATATGGCTTGCCAAAAGATTCTGATAAAGAAAAAAGTGTGCGTAGTGAGGCAATTCAGTCAGCATTAAAAGAAGCCGCGATAGTCCCTTTGATGTGCGCAAACGCTTGTGCAGAAGTTATTGTATTAAGCAGAATTGCAGCAGAAAAAGGCAATGTCGGTGTGATAAGTGATGCAGGCGTTGCGGTAATGGCTGCTTACGGGGCATTAAAAAGTGCCGCGTTAAATGTTTATATCAATGCCGGAGGGCTTAAAGACAGAGCTTTTGCGGATGCGAAATTGGCGGAGTTGGAAGCGATTTTAAATGGTGCTGATACCGCTGCCGAAGAAGTTTATCAAATTGTTAAAGCCAAGCTTTAAATGCCGGGATATATTTTAACTTATTGATTTTTAATTAACTAATGCGCGATGTTTTGGGTTTGGCAATTAGAGGCATTTTTAAGTACTGTAACTTTTTCGATAAAAATAAAAAAAGATGTTGACGATGCAGGGGAGAGTCGTTATTATAGGCAGCTCTTGAAGAGTGGTTAGGAAGTTTGACAAGCCATTAAAGGGAAATGTCGGGGTATAGCGCAGTTTGGTAGCGCGCCTGCTTTGGGAGCAGGATGTCGGGAGTTCGAATCTCTCTACCCCGACCAATTTAGCGCTTGTAGCTCAACCGGATAGAGCACCGGCCTTCTAAGCCGGGGGTCGCAGGTTCGAGTCCTGCCAAGCGCACCATTCATAGAATATACCATATTATGGTGAGCGTAGCTCAGTCGGTAGAGTCCCGGATTGTGATTCCGGTTGTCGTGGGTTCGAGCCCCATCGTTCACCCCATTAAATCGTATAGCTTGACAATTTTTGTAGATTGCTTGATTCACATCTATCTGTCAAGGCTAACGATTATAATTATTGGTTATGTCTTACAGTTTTCATTTTGGCATCGTATATATTCAGCATTAATTCTGTTTTGCGATCAGATACTTCTCGTTTTTTCTGTTGTACCACTGATACTTTCCGTTTCAAATCATTCAATATAGATCGACCTCTTACAATCTCTACGCTGGCATTGTATTCATCAGTCGCTCGCATGGTAGCTCGATTACGCTCAAGCCCGTCTATGCTCGCTGTTGGTGTTTTTGTTTAAGTGACGATTTAACGCAGCTTCAAGTGTTAGGGTATCAAATAAATACTAGCTTTTAGCGAGTTTTTTCCTTATTTTGATAGTAATTAGGCTTACGCATTGACGACAGGCTGAAATTCTGGGTTCAAATAGGCCATTCCCTGAGTTTTTGTAGCTGGACAAAGCCGCAAAGCGCGGCAAACAGATGGTTTTTTATCGCTCCTTTGCGGCGCGCTTGAAAATACTCGATGTTGCAGACCTGCTTAATCGCACGATGATATTGCTCAATCTGCCAGTGCCGGTCATGTTGCTCCTCAAAGGCTTTACGATCAAAAGCCCCGAGCTGATCCTCGTCGGCTAATGAACAGATGTAATGGCGCAGTGGGTCTTTTAACTGCGTCCGAAACAATTTCACAGGACCAAACCACTAAGCCGTGCTCTGGAATATACAGTTGCTGAGCTTGCCGCCATGAACCTTTTCCATGGAGACCAAGCGGTTACTTTCCAGTGCAAAGAGCAATCCTGGATGATGGTTTTTAATCAGTTTAAGATTGCTGACGCAACTGTACCCACTGTCTCCGGTCACCAAAGCCGGTTGGTTCAAGCTCCCACGCCAGCAACTCGGCCAGCATGTCTTGGAAATAGTCATTCTTGGTTTTGCCTTCCGCCTTGTCATAGACGCGAAAGTTAACCGGTTGGTGTTGCCCGTGGCTATCCGTGTAATACAAGGTGGTCAGGATGATGCCTTTAACGGTGTGATGATGCTTGCCTGACCAAAAATGGCTGACCAAGGCCATAGATCGACGATAGGGTTTGTCTCCAGTAGGCTATCATCCACGCTCAAGGTCCCGCCCTTCAAGTTCAAGGTCAGCTTAGCTTCATTGAATAAATCGCGTCCGCTATAGGCTTCCCGGTGCAGGAACCGGTTAACGTTATCGTGTGAAATAGACATCCCTTCCCCCACAAACGACGGCAACTGGCCTGTTTCGGTTCGCTCAATAAAAATCCTATGGACATCAGTAACGTCCATAGGGCTGTTGAAGGCGGCTTATTGTTCTGATCACGACGGGGCTCGGTTATTTTAATCTTCATGGTTTACATGGCCTGTCAATGCGTAACTTCTAGTAATTTAACGTATTGCTTAGGCGGATGTTCGTTATACGTTAGCTTCTATTGCAGCGCATAGGGCAGGGAAGAAAAGGCTAGAGGATGTAAATAATCCCGACACCTAATTTACAGATACTCTGAAAATGTCATTTTGTACTCGAAAGATGAACAAATGAAATTATTCTTTAAGTTGGAGTGAAGCGAATTTTAGAATCATGTCATATTGTTGACTTTGCTGAAAGGTATCAACACGGCGCAAAGATACGCCGCATTTGTTTGCTCTAATTTCAACCGAAACAAAAGTAGAGATTTTTCACGCCTTCTATACCGTTTTGTTGATATAACTGAAAATAATCACGCAAAGTGCTTTCGTAAATGCCCACCAATGAGGCAATCCTATAATTAGATAAACCACGGCTTTTTAGCCAAAGTGCTTCCAGGCGTCTTCTAACTAATGGAATGGGGTGCGTATGCCTTTCCTTTTTTAAAATGCCTAATGTTTCCGAGGTAAATTCGATGTGCATTGTCATAGTAATCCTAGTGCGAAGTAGTTTTAATATGTAGTTGAACCAATTAAATAATAAAAAAGAGGAAGCAATTGCTCTGTTGCTCTGTTGAGTATCTAAATATCATCAATGGAAAATAGGATAGCTTAAACCTTAATTCAGCGTTTTTGGATATGTGCAAATACTTATATCAACAATTCTACCATCTGGTTTTGACAGGATTTATCCAATCACGGTTGTTCCAAATCGATGATGTTCCTTTTAGGGCTGAGAACTAAGTAATTAATCTGACATTGTTTATTTAGTGTAGTTAAAGGTTAATGTGGCAAAAAATGTGGATATGTACGTTGCGTCAAAATTAAGTCACTATGACATTTTGAAGTTCTAAATTAGATCGGTATAGATTGTGGTGCATGTCATTCGACTCTATGCGAGTACGAATAATGCAGATACCAACGGTATTTGCTACTTTACTCCCATTGCTAAAACATAAAGTACAGTCGATTTTCTGATCGATGATGGTATAGCCGCTGTGGCCGTCGTGCCAAGTGAAAAATGAATTAGATATGTACGAGCTTGATATTACGATGAATTCATCAGTTAATAACTGATGTTACGCATACAAATGATAAAAAAGCGTAGTCCACGAAAAGCACGAAAGGCACGAAATTATTTAAACCATATCGATCCCACGCTCTTGAGCTCATCGTTATGGACAGCTCTCTGCGGGTTGTCATCATGACAACTGTCCCTGACCCAACGTTAGGCGAGAAACATACCACTAGGCAGACCTTCCAGGTTTTTACTGGAGCCG
>CAZJOY010000215.1:0-7110 GCA_964547705.1 uncultured Methylobacter sp.
GAACAAGAAGCTCCTGATCTCCATATTTGAGATTCAAATCCGTGACATCCGTGTTCCATCGCGCGCGGCAGCAATCACTGCTTGTCCTAATGCCAAGCCGCCGTCATTGACAGGATAGCGTTGCGGCGACAGTACGGTTTTACCGCGTTGCACTAATTGCCCGGTCACGGCTTCCAGCAACAAACGGTTTTGAAATACGCCGCCGCTAAGCACGATAGTATCGATGCCGGTTCGACGGCTCAGATAGTCCAAAAGCTCGACTGTCGCAGCACTCAAACTATGATGAATGCGGGCGGCAATATTGACCTTATCGACGCCGCGCTTAAGATCGGCCAATACGGCTTGCCATAATCCTTGCCAACTGATTACCGACAAGTCTCCGCTCCAGTCGATTGCCCAAGCTTGCGGATACGCTTGCTGACCAGCAAATACCGGCGTAGCCAACGTTTCCAGCGCAATTGCCGCCTGGCCTTCATAATGAACCTGTTCGCTGTGCAAGCCGAGTGCGGCGGCAAAAGCATCGAACCAACGCCCGCAAGACGTACTCGGCGATGAATTCAGGTTTCTAGAAATCATAGTCTCCAGCATCGCCAGCGGCTTGTTTGCCAGCAGTTTAATGATGTCCAAATCGGCATAGTCCTGTTGCAGCATTTGCCAGTCGAAATAATACGAGAGTTGCGCGTAAGTATTACGCCACGGTTCCCGCATCGCCTGGGTTCCTCCGGGCAAAGCGACAGGCTGGAAATGGCCGAGCCGGGTATATCCCTTATAATCGCCGAGCAAAAACTCGCTGCCCCATAAGCCACCGTCATCGCCGAAGCCTAAACCGTCGAAAATGGCCGCCAAAACCGGCGGCGCATTCAAAGCGACGCCGTGCTCGGCCAGACAGGCCGCCAAATGGGCGTGATGATGCTGCACCGGCTCGACGGATGCGGCCAGCGTGTGGCCGTATTGCGTCGATAAATAGCCGGGATGATGATCGACCGCGATACTCTGGGGGCTGAAAGCATATAACTGTTTGTATAGATCGATCGCATTGCGATAATCGGCCTGGACGGCCGCATTCTCCAGGTCGCCGATATGCTGGCTTACGATAGCCTGGCCGTTTTTCAGCAGACAGAAACTGTTCTTAAGCTCCGCGCCCATTGCCAGGATATGACCGGCCTGCTCGAAACCGGGCGGCAATGCCAGCGCCTCGGGACTATAGCCACGCGCGCGGCGCAGCAAATTCATCTTGCCGGCCATCAACCGAACCACCGAATCATCCAAGCGATTGACGATGGCCCGGTCATGCAGCAGCAGAAAATCGGCAATGTCTTTTAGCTTTTCCCGCGCCTCGTCGTTGTCGGTGCATTGCGGTTCGTCGCTGATATTGCCGGAAGTCAGCACGATAGGCGTATCTAAATCTAGCAATAACAGCGTATGCAGCGGCGTGTAAGGCAACATGAAGCCCAGTTTGTCATCGTCCGGCGCGACGCCGGGCGCAAGCGTTTCTCCCTGCGCTTTCAACAGCACAATCGGCGCGGCTTTATCGTGTAGGGCGAGTGCTTCCTGATCGTCGATAATCGCGTAGCGGGCAATGGTTTCTATATCCCTGGCCATCAATGCAAACGGTTTGGCATAGCGGCGCTTACGCTCGCGCAGCCGATTGACAGCGTCCTCATTGGTCGCGTCGCAGGCCAGATGAAAACCGCCCAAGCCTTTGATCGCGACAATGTTACCTTGCCGGATCAGTTCCGTGGTCTGTTTGAGTCTATCATCACTATCCAGCATTTGACCGTGCTTATCTTCCAGCCAAACCTTCGGTCCACAATCCGGGCAACAGTTGGCCTGGGCATGGAAGCGGCGGTCCGCCGGATCATCGTATTCCTGTTGGCATTGCGGACACATCGTAAATTCCGCCATGCTGGTATGACAGCGGTCGTAAGGTACTCGGCGGATAATCGACAGGCGAGGTCCGCAATGCGTGCAATTGGTGAACGGATAACGGTAGCGGCGATTGGCAGGATCGGCGATGTCGGCAAGACAATCCAGGCAAGTCGCGGCATCGGCGGTAATCGGCGTTTCGACGCAGTTTTGCCGGCTGGCGACAATGCGAAACTCATTGCTGTCCGGCAGTTTATCCAGCATTTGCACGTCCAAACTGTCCAATCGGGCCAGCGGCGGCAATTGCAACGGGATTTGCCGGATGAAAGCCTCAAGGTCTTCGTTGCGGCCGAAAGCATGAATCATCACGCCCTCGCCGTCATTCCAGAGTTCGCCGGTCAATCGGTATTGCTGCGCGATGCGCCAGACCGTCGGCCTGAAGCCTACGCCCTGTACCACGCCTCGAGCCCGAATCGCCCTGCCGGACATTAGCAGATACGCGGCAACTGCTCGCCGACCGGCCAATCGACGATCCGCCGCCCGCCGAATGCCGTGGTCATTTGCACGAAATGGTGATCGTCGGCAATCACTTCGCCGATGATCGCCGCATCGCGGCCCAGCGGATGTTGCCGCATCACAGACAATAAACGCTCGGCGGCATCGGCGGCGCAAATGCACACCAATTTGCCCTCGTTGGCGACATACAGCGGATCTAAGCCTAGAATTTCGCAAGCAGCTTTAACTTCGGATTTGATCGGAACTTGCGTCTCGTCGATAACCATACCAACGCCGGATTGCTGCGCCAACTCGTTCAATGCAGTCGCCAAGCCGCCTCGGGTCGGGTCGCGCAGACAATGAATATCGGCAGGCGCGGCGGCGACCATGTCGGCAACCAACGAATTCAGCGCAGCGGAATCGGAAACAATCGTCGTGTCGAATTGCAGATTTTCCCGCCCGGCCATGATCGCAACGCCGTGATCGCCAATCGAACCGCTGACCAGGATTGCACAGCCTGGCTGCGCACGGTTGCCGGAGATATTCAAGCCCTCCGGCACGATGCCGACGCCAGTCGTCGTGATAAACACGCCGTCGCCCTTGCCGCGCTCGACCACCTTGGTATCGCCGGTAACGACAGGCGTACCGGCGCGTTTGGCAGCGGCCGCCATGCTGATGACGATTTTTTCCAAGTCGGCCAGCGGCAAGCCTTCTTCGAGGATGAACCCTGCCGATAAATAAAGCGGCTTCGCGCCGGACATTGCCACATCGTTGACGGTGCCATGCACCGCTAATGATCCGATGTCGCCGCCCGGAAAAAACAGCGGCGAAATCACATAGCCGTCGGTGCTGATCGCCAACCTTCCAGCCGGTACGTTAACCAGGGCTTGATCGTTATGTTGGCGCAGTAAATCGTTGTCGAAATGCTTGATGAATAATTCATCAATAAGCTGGGCCATTGCCCGACCGCCGCCACCGTGGCTTAGGTCGACTTTGCCGGTTTTTAGGTTTAACTTTGTTGTATAAGGGCTTGGCATAGGAATGATTTTTAGTGACTATTTAAAAACTGTGTAGGTTGGGCAACTTCATTTCGTTGCCCAACATTTTGACGCCTAATAATGAGACGGTGGGCAAAACCAGAATCCGTTGTCATATTGAATATAGAAATGTTGGGTATAAATAGTATACCCAGAGGCACTATCTGAATCCCAACAAGCGTATGGCTTTATCAGCTTTGCCATTTCTAATAGGCATTTCTGTAGGGTTGAACCATCCAAGTAACTCCTGTACACAAGAAAAACCAAATTGATGTAGCTTGAATTCACTATTTGATGAAGTCATTTTATGAATCCTCATATCAATTGGTTCGTTTGAATATAGAAGATATTCAAACGATTCACGAATACTGGCGATTTTATTTTCTTCGACAAATTTCTTGTCTGCATCAAATCGTTGAATTTGACTTTTCGTAGCATGAAAAGCTCGATAAATTTCCAGTGCATCATATTTATCAAGTGTTTTAAGTTTATCTAATGAAAGTAACTTTTGTAACTTCTTGGAGTTTTCAGGCATTGACTCTGTGTATGTTGGCGCAGTTTTCCCACTTTCTGACTTATCCCATTTACAATAATCTCTAAACAATACCTGGATGCATTCCTCTTTTGTGAGGTCGTCGCTATTTTTGAAAACTAAAAGTCTATCGGGTGAGCATATTTTTACAATCCAGTGCCAAAAATGATCGATTACTAAATATTCTGGTATGCCTGGATATTCATTCGTTGAAATGTCTGTAACCAAATCTTTTACTTTATCTGCCACTTTCCAGAACTCATAGTACTCTGATGACTTCTTGGATACTTTGTGATTTTGTGCGTTTGACTTATCTTTAGTTGTTGTAATTTCTTCAGGAGGATTTTTCTCTACAAAACGGTCATATTTTTCTTTATATTTATTTAATATGTCTGGCTGTAGAATTGTCGATAAGCTTTGAATGTCCTCTAATAATTTGTTTATTTGTTTCGACAAACTAGTATCCTGCAATATCACATTTGTTTCTATATTGTTTGTAAGTCCGTTCGATGTAAGATTTGAAGAGCCAATTATTGTGCCAATAATCTCATTCTTATCATCAATAAAAGTATATATTTTTGAATGAAACTCTCGCCCGAGATAGAGAAGATCCAAATTGTTTTTATGTAGTATTTTTTTCAATGCATAGTAATCTGTAGGTGGTCGTAAACTTACTATTAATGTGATCTTAGTGCCTGATTTCAATATTTGTTTTACAAGTTCCGCATCATTGAAGAATGCCACAGCAATTATTATTTTTTTAGATTTTGGAAGAAATTCTTGGATTTTTTCGCGTATTGATAAAGCGGAAATTTTGTTGGTGATTATTTCAGTATTCATAAATTCCTTTTCAGAGTTTATTGTTCACTAATTTTAATTAGGTTGTCTGTGTTTTGTGTAATAGCTACCGTCAGCGCAGTGAAGAATATAAACCCAAAACATTTTTATCCTTTTTTGTTAGTCCTTATCAACTATTTAAAGCGCTTGCTATCTTTCTCCATTCATCCTTCGACAAGCTCAGGACGAACGGAGAAAGATAGCAAGTCTATAACCTTGATTAATTTTAAAGCTATGTGTTGATTAACTCGATCCAAATAACCCTGTCGATTCCGAAACGCAACCAATCAACCTCGCACCCGCCCATAAGACCAATACGCCGCACAAGCCCCCTCCGACGAAACCATACAAGACCCCATCGGATTCTCCGGCGTGCAAACCGTACCCAACAATTTGCAATCCTGCGGTTTTTTCGCGCCGCGCAAAATGGCCGGGCATTCGCAACCTTTGACATCGGATGCTTTGATTGC
Organism: uncultured Methylobacter sp.; assembly: GCA_964547705.1. Lineage (GTDB taxonomy): Bacteria > Pseudomonadota > Gammaproteobacteria > Methylococcales > Methylomonadaceae > Methylobacter_A. The sequence goes on from CAZJOY010000215.1 coordinate 5,238, forward strand.
AGGCATATTAAAACGTTGCTCTGCATCGAAGTCGGCATAATCTTCTCTGAGTTTTAATGCGCTATCGGGAATCAAGCCTAAGCCTCGCCATTCGAACTGAGGCCGCAACTCAAATATTTCCTGTACCAGCGCTTGCGCTTTTTGGTTGCCTTGCCGGGTCACTGCACGGCTGTATTCGTTTTCGACCTCGTGTCGGCCTTCGTTAAGTTGGCGTATCAGCATCAACGCCGACTGCATTACATCCAGCGGTTCGAATCCGGCTATGACTATCGGTTTGTTATAACGTTCCGCAAATATTTCGTAGGGTTGGCTGCCGATTACGGTGCTGACGTGAGACGGTCCGAGAAAAGCATCAATCGCGACCGGTTGCGGCGCATCCAGTATCGCCTGCATCGCGGAGGGCGTCAGTACGTGGTTGCAAAACACCGTAAAATTAGTCAGTCCCTCGGCCTGGGCTTGCTTGATCGCAACGGCGGTCGGCGGCGTGGTGGTTTCAAAACCGATTGCGAAAAACACGACCTGTTTTTCGGGGTTTTCCCTGGCGATTTTTAAAGCGTCTTGCGTCGAATAAACCATTCGAATATCGCTTCCGCCGGCCTTGGCTTTCAGCAGACTGTTGCGTCCGGTAGCCGGAACCCGCATCAAGTCGGCATAAGTGCAAAGGATTACGTCAGGACGCTCGGCCAGTTGTATCGCATTGTCGATACGGCCGGTCGGCAAAACGCAAACTGGACAGCCGGGACCGTGGATAAATTCGACGTTGTCGGGCATTAAATCCTGGACGCCGTAGCGGAAAATCGCATGGGTATGGCCGCCGCAAAATTCCATCAACCGGTAATGGCGATTGGGATCGACGGTTTGCACAATCGCCTTGGCTAACTGCTGGGCGAGGTCTTGCTGCCTGAATTCGCTAATATATTTCATACATTTGACATTAATCCGGCTTCGGCAAACAAAGCCAGGGTTTTTAAAGCTTCGTCCTCGTCGATTTTATTCAGCGCATAACCGACATGCACCAGTACGTAATCGCCGAGTACGACATCATCGACTAATGCCAATGACACTTCGACCTTAACATTATCGACCGATGCGGTCGCCATGTTGGTGGCGGGATCAATGGCGACGATTTTGGCGGGGAGGGCTAGACACATAGTTTTGGTTTTGATTAAGGTTTTTGGGGATGAGCCGGCCTGTTTAATTGCTTGCGTAACCATGTAGGATTACGCCTTAAATCAAGTGCGGCAATAACAATAATGGCGGTTTCAGAAACATCGTAATAAATCCTTTTAGCCAGCATACGATAAAGTCCGAATTGTCTGCTGTGGATGACTGCATACAATCTAAGCGATTCAATGTCGGCAATAATACTGTTAAAAAAATAATCGCCTATCCCTTCCTGATTGTCGTCATAAAATAGCTTTCCTTGCCGCAAATCAAAAGCCACTTGTTCTAAGACAACCAGCTCTTTCACTGTCATCGGTTAGTGTTTTTTAATTCTTGCAAGGAAATCAAAACCGCTTGTTTTGAATTGAGCTGCTCCAATCTGTCGTTAAGTATGTCCCGATGCCATAACGGAGATTCAATCTGCTCATGTTCATGACAAAAACTATCCCAAATTTCTTCCATCAGCATAATCCGTTCGGAAACCGGCAGGGATTTTATTTCTGTAATCGTCATTGGCTTACCTTTTGGTTGTAGGGTGCGCTGTATGCACCGTTTTACTAAGCATAATCAATACGCTGCAACTCCAATTCGGCCTTCAGCCAGCGTAACCAGCTATCCATGCCTTCGCCGGTTTTGGCCGACAACGACAATATCTTGATACGCGGATTGACCTGTTTTGCATACTGTATGCATTGCTCGCTATCGAAAT
>CAZJOY010000216.1:0-7070 GCA_964547705.1 uncultured Methylobacter sp.
AAAAACAGAAAACGCGACCCCCAAGTGTCGGGGCGAGAAAGTTTGCGGATCTGTTCTCAGGATTTGATAAATGTTGGCAAACTCGTAAATAATTTCGGGAGGGACCGGTCCTTAGTCTTTAGCACACGGATGACACGGATTGGGTGGATTGAGTTGTATTTATTTTTATTATTCATCAAAAGTTTTTACGTATTACATTGTCCACGAAAAACACAAAAGACACGAAAAAAACCGTCTTCGAAGTCTTGTCAGCTTAAATAGAGCACTATTTTTCTTAACTTTACGGCATTAGCGCGCTATGTAGGCACGAGCTAAATCGAAAAATTGGAGGAGATAATTCGTGGGGATACTTCAGGATCGGAACTATCTCGGATTGCTCATGCTGACCGCTTCGATCATTGTCTTACGAAAAATCAAGCCGAAAAGCAGCAGCAATTAAGCTCTAAGCTAAGGAATGAGCACTGTTAGTCAACGCCCAGCCGACAAAATCGGATGCCGGCATGGGCAGCGCAATGCCGTAACCCTGACCGGACTCACAGTTCATCGCCAGTAACGCGTCAAAATGCTCCATGCTTTCCACACCTTCCGCCACCGTTTTAAGTCCGAAAGCTTTCGCCAACGCGATAACACCCTTCACAATCGCATTATCGCCTTTATCCACCAGCATATCGCGCACGAAGGATTGGTCGATTTTAAGTGTGTCTATCGGTAAACGGTGCAGATAAGTCAGCGAAGAATAGCCGGTACCAAAGTCGTCCAGAGCAAAGCGCGTTCCTATCGTACGGCAGGCTTCCATGGTTGCGGTTACCTCGACAAAATTCTCCAAAGCCGCTGTTTCCAATATTTCAATATGCAAGCAGCCTGGTTGCAGGTTGGGATAATCGATGAAGGCGCGTTCGAGGTACTTAACAAACCCTTCGAATTGCAGATGCCTGGCGGCAATATTGACGGAAACATCCATCATAAAGCCTTGTTCACGCCATCGCGTCAGTTGAGACAGCGCAGTATTGATGACCCACTCTCCCAAGTTGATTTCCAGCTCCGAATTACGAATATCCGCCAAAAAGTCGCCTGGCAACAGAAAACCGCGTTCAGGATGATTCCAACGAATCAAAGCTTCCGCGCCGATAACCTGCCGTGTGGTCAGGTCGACTTTAGGTTGATAGTAAAGCTCAAACTCCTGGTTATCCAGGCCCTGCCGGATGCGTAACATGGCCTCATGATAGGCGCGGCTTTTCTGGTCATGGATGGGATCGTAGAGATGGTAGCGGTTCTTGCCCGACTGCTTGGCGATATACATGGCGTGGTCGGCATGGCGTAACAGCACATCCGGATCGCTATCGTCATTAGGAAAAATGCTGACACCGACGCTGGCCGTAAGAAAAAATGACTGTTCCTGAATAGAAATCGGCAAAGCAATATTCTCATGCAGCCGCTTCACAGTCGCGATACATTCTTCCACATGATTCAAATGCGGCAGCAACACGACAAACTCGTCTCCACCCAAGCGAGCGACAGTATCTCCCTCACGGAGGATATTACCGATACGTTGGGCGATTTCAATCAGCACTTGGTCACCGGCATGATGTCCCAAAGTATCGTTAACCGGCTTAAAACCATCAAGATCCAAATAGCAAACGCCCAGCAGTTTCCGGTCACGTTTGGCTTGGGCGATAACCTGCTTCATGCGGTCAGCCAACAGCAGCCGGTTGGGAATACCGGTCAAGGCATCGTAATGGGCGATACGCTCTAATTGCATTTCATGTTGCTTGAGCAGGCTGATGTCGGATGAAATACCGATATAGTGGGTCACCACGCCTTGCGTATCAGTGACGGCCGAGATACTGCGCAATTCCGGATAGCATTCTCCGCTTTTGGTACGATTCCAGAGTTCGCCGCTCCAGCACCCCGTTGCATTGAGTTTCTCCCACATCTCGGCATAAAACTCTTGTTCATGATGGCCCGACTTTAAAAATCGTGGATTTTTACCCAAGACTTCTTCGCGCGCATAGCCGGTTACGCGGCTAAAAGCGGGATTGACGTCGATAATATCGCCCTCTGCATCGGTGATCGTGATACATTCCATCGTATTCTCAAAAACGATTGCAGATAAACGCAACTTGTTCAGAAACTGCCTGAGCAAAATCTGGTTACGCACCCGCAACAAAGCAATGGTGGGATTGATAGGCTTGGTGATGTAGTCCACTGCCCCCAATTGCAGGCCATAAGTTTCGGATTCCTTGTCGGATGCGGCGGTTACGAAAATCACCGGGATATCGCAAGTAAACGGATTCTCCTGCAATCTTCGGCAAACTTCATAGCCATCCATTTCCGGCATATAAACATCGAGCAGAATAAGATCAAGATGCAGGGAATGCTGAGCAATATCCAGCGCCCTGGCTCCATTGCCGGCCACTTTGACCTGATAATCCTTGCTAAGCAAGGACGTCAATACTTCCTGATTAGAGCGTGTATCGTCAACGACCAGAATAGTGGGACGCTGGTCGAGATCCAATATTTCTGTTTCATTCATATCCGGCAAACCTAGGTGAGTGCGCTCAATACCGATCGGGCCTTAGGGTAATCGGTATCAAGAATGTGTTGGGTCAAGGTATCGTACTCCGACTGTTTGTTAGCGGGTAAGAGCTGCTTGAGCCGGGTCAGCAGATCGTCGCTAATGAAATTGTCTTTGGCAAGCAAAGCATCCAATTCCGATATGATTTGCTGAAGTATCAAGACATCGTCGGACGAAGATACTACAGACGATGGCTGAGCCGGCATAGCGGCCAATGTGCCCATGGTTTTGCCGAATGTCTCGATCCAATGGTCGAGCGTCGCAGCATCATAGCGTCCGTTCACAAGCTGAGCATCCAGCGTTACGCCGACCTGATGCAACTCCCTCACGCCCAAATTGCCGGCGGCCCCATTCAAGGTATGTAAGCGCATTTTCGCACCGGTCAAATCCCCGTCGGCAATTTTAGCGGCAATGACAGACGCTTCATCAATAAACTGTTCCCGAAACGTGCCCAGCATACGTACCAATTGTGCTTGGTTACCACCCAGCATAATCATGATGTCTTTCAATTCAAAACCGGGCAGCTTATCGGCTAAGTCGGACCAAGCTTCCCGATTCGCTGGAATAGTGGGCGGCAAGATCGGCGAATGTTCGGCGAGTTTGATCCAACGCAACAACGTCTCGATCAGTTCCCGTGGATTAATAGGCTTGGCGACATGATCGTTCATGCCTGCATCAAGACAGGCCTTGCGATCATCCTGCATGGCCGCCGCCGTCATAGCGATGATAGGCAGATTACCGCAGCCGGGTAGTTTGCGAATACACCGGGTAGCCTCGTAACCATCCATTTCCGGCATTTGCAAGTCCATCAGCACGGCATCGAAATTTTCTCTCTGCACCCACTGAACCGCTTCGCCGCCGTGGTTGGCGATAGTGATGCGCAGTCCCGCCTTCTCCAGGAACTCGCCGGCAACCTGCTGATTGAGTTCATTGTCTTCCACCAGCAGGACACGAGAATTGCGTAATGGGCGAGCGGCCTCATAGGGATCGATGTGTATTTGCGAAATCCGATAGTCATTACCTTTGTAATGATAGACATGGAGAATGGTATTGAGCAGGCTGGAAGGCACGACCGGTTTGGTAAGGATGGCGTCAAGACGGGCGGACGTACCGGATGCCTCCTTAAGCAACTGTTCCTTACTGTAAGCCGTCACCATAATAATGGTGGGCTGATGTTTAAGCTTGCCTTGCGATTCTTTTTGTTCCAGTTCTTGGGCAAGATCCAACCCGCTCATGCCCTCCATTTGCCAGTCCAGCAGCAGCAAGTTGAACGGTGCGCCGGCTTGTTCCGCCTGGTGGATCCGGTGCAAAGCTTCTTCCGCGGATAGCGCCGTGGTAACCTGGAATTGCCAGGATTCAAGGATATTTCTAAGAATGACGCAGGAAGTTTCCTGATCGTCGACCACCAGAACACGGGTGTCTTTGAGGTGATGGCTATCCTGGTTCCAGTTATAGGTCTGGCCTTTGCCGCAACGGATGGTGAACGAAAAGGTGCTGCCTTGCCCAAGCTGGCTGGACACCTCGATGCTGCCGCCCAATAATTCAACCAGTTGCTTACTGATGACCAACCCCAGTCCGGAACCACCAAACTTGCGGGTAATCGAAGCATCAGCCTGACTGAAAGGCTGGAACAGGCGTTCAATAGTAGTTTCGCTGATGCCGATGCCCGTGTCGCGCACGTTCAATTTCAGTAGCAAATCATCCCCGCTGCTTTCCACAAGCTCCATACGAATATGGATCTCTCCCTTTTGGGTAAATTTTATCGCGTTGCTAACCAGATTACTCAGTATCTGCTGAATCCGTAGCGGATCACCCATCACGGTTAGAGGTATTTCCGGCGCAACATCCAGAAAGATTTCAAGTCCCTCTTCTTCCGCTTTGGCGATAAACAGATCGGATACACCTTGCAACATCAAAGTAGGATCAAATTCAATGCGCTCGATGTCCATTCGTCCCGACTCAATCTTGGACAAATCCAGAATATCGTTGAGTATATTCAGTAGTGCCTGAGAGGACGCTTGAATCTTGTACAGATAATCCTGTTGCTTCGGGGTCAGTTCCGTTTCCGCCGCCAAACGGGTCAGGCCGATGATGGCGTTCATCGGGGTGCGTATTTCATGCGACATATTGGCAAGAAATTCGCCTTTGCTGCGACTGGCGGCTTCCGCCGCCTGCTTGGCTATGTTGAGCTCCCGCCCCAATTGTTTGCTCTGAGTAATGTCGCGGGCGATCTTGGAAGCGCCGATGACGTTGCCGGCCTCATCAAAAATGGGCGACAAGGTCACCGACACATCGATTGGCGAACCGTCCTTGCGTATCCGCACGGTTTCGAAGTGGCTAACCCGCTGCCCATGAACGATATGCTCCAGAATGGTTTTTTCCTCATCAACCTGTTCTGGGGGAAACAGCTTTGACATGGAGTTGCCGATCATCTCCTCGGCGGTATAACCGAACATGACTTCCGCGCTGGCATTCCAACTGGTAACGATACCGTCCAGCCCCTTGCTCATGATCGCATCGTCCGATGACTGTATGATGGACTCGAAGTGTCGGCTCGCATTTTCCATCTGTTTTCGTTTCGAGATGTCCTTGACAAAACCGACGAATATGCGCCGATTTCCAAGATAGGCTTCACCCACAAGCAATTCCAGCGGAAAGGTTTTGTTTCCCTTGCGTTTCCCGCGCAATTCCCGCTCTATGCCGATGATTTTTCTCTTTCCACCCGCCAGATAGTTTTTCAGATAATCGTCATGCTCGCTGTGGTAAGGCTCGGGCATCAGCATATTGACGTTTTGTCCGATGACTTCTTCTTTTGAGTATGAAAAGACAGCCTCGCTGGCTGAATTGAATTCTTCAATGCGTCCCTGATCGTCAATCACCACTATGCTGATGGCCGTAGTATTGAATAATGCACGCCAGCGCGCTTCGCTGTCTTTGAGCGAAGCCGCCGTAATTTCGGCATATTTCTTTGCGCGAAGCATGGCCTCGGCGACGCCTGACATCATTGCGCAGGTTATGGCAAAAACCGACATGCCGATCCAGTCGCCTGAATTATTGATAAAGGGTGCAGCAACCAATAACGGCCATAAAAACGTGACCGTAAAACAAGCCAAACCTGTTGCCAGCAAACCAGCGGGTAAACCGCCGTAAATCGCAGCAATCATCACAGTCGGATAGAATGTTAGCCATGCGAGCTTCGATCCAAGCAAATCCAATGGCCATATCCGCAGTGCGGCGGACACGGCGACCATGATCACGGCAAATAAAAAACGATTTACCTTTATTTTTTTTACGTTATACCAAGCCATTGCTCATACCGATTTACAATTCACACAATTTGATTAATAGTATAAACCCTCTGCTCATTAATTCTTAAAAAAGTTATTATATTCAATGGATTGCATTGATTAAAAAAAACTCTGTTTTGAGTATAAAGCAACAAAATATATTTAAAGTAATCAATTGCTTACAAGATAATAAGCGAAATGTTGGTTGTAAAATATAACCAAGAATAATCCCTACCGGTCCAATGAGACCGAAGCAGGTCGCACCAACGACAGTAGAGTGCACCTGAAAGTACTTAAATAACTTCTTACATGCAACTAAACCGGAAACGCTTAAATCTCCAAATACAAAAAAGGGCGGTATTAACCCGCCCTTTCTATTGCCGCCCCTGTCATGCCTCTCAGTCTACTATTCAAAGTCCATAAACCTGACGCCAACAATATCCTTATCCATTACTAGCGCGCTGCAAACACCCTGCCCCAAATCTATATCCAATGCATGCCACGTTGAAGCCTGTCCGTATTCAGCAGGAATCCTTAAAAATTCGTCCTGATTTTCTGGATTGATAACACAATGATTCAATCCTAAGCCAATGCCGCGACCCGTGGCTTTGACGAAGGCTTCCTTACGCGTCCAAAAGCGGTAAAACTCGGATATTTTTTGCTCTTCCGGCAGCTTGCGCCAATAGGCGATTTCTTCTTCGGCAAAGCATTTATCGACCAATCCAGCCAAGCTGGTTCTCAGCTTGTAATATTCCATATCTACACCTAACTGACAGTTCCAGCCTACCGCAATGACCATCGCACTTGCTGAATGGGACAAGTTGAACACTAGCTCAGGTGTATCGACAAGGTAGGGTTTGCCATGTTCGGCTTTACCGATCCTTATCTTTTCAGGCTGCTCATCCAGTATCCCGGCTAATAGATATCTTAAGCGTCCATGTACCTCGACATAACGTTTATGCAATAAATCAATTTTCATTTTCTCGGCATGGGCTTGTTCGGCTACGTTGAGAACCCGCCAGTAATCCTGGTAATTAGCGCTATCCGCAGCAATATTGCAGTGCCAGATTTGGATTGTTTCAGTACTCATAATATTTGGAATTGCCACTCTTACCGGACTAATGTCCAACAATAGCCCTTCCCTCGCCCCGGCGATCGCTGGCCGCAGTCAGCTGATGCGTAGTTTTATTCCACTGCACAGCCTGCAT
>CAZJOY010000217.1:0-7033 GCA_964547705.1 uncultured Methylobacter sp.
TTTATACCTCTTGAATATATAAAAAAGATTAGATCGATAAGAACGCAATGACTTATTCATTTTTATCTGCCACCGGTGTTCCCGATTGCAGAGCTTGGATAGCTGAAGGTTGAATAGAATCACCCACTGAATTACCCAAACTATTACGGGTATATGTTACGACTGCAGCAAAATCAACTGCGCTTAACACTTTTCCGAAAGCCGGCATCATGCCTTTTCCTTCGGATACTAGCTTAACTTGAGCGTTAATATCGCCAGTTACTACCGGACTTGATTTCAGGGCTGGGAAAGTACCTGGTAATCCGGCACCGTCCGGCATATGGCAAGATGCGCAACTAGTTTCATAAACAGCTTTACCTTTAGCGACCAAGTCTTCCTTAGTCCACTGCTTGCTTGCCGAACCTGCTTCAGCAGTTGCTGCCGCTTTTTGTTGCTCGACCCAGGCATTGTATTCAGGTTCATTCATTGCGATCACGACAATCGGCATAAAGGCATGGTCTTTACCGCAAAGCTCGGTACATTGACCACGATAAGTACCCGGTTCATCAACAGAAGTCCATGACTCATTAATAAAACCAGGATTAGTATCTTTCTTCCAACCTAAATCCGGCACCCACCATGAATGAATTACATCCGCAGAGGTAAATACAAAACGAATTTTTTTCTTAGTTGGGATAACTAACGGTTTATCGACATTCAACAAGTAATTTGGAACTGACCGAGGATCTAAGCCAGAGCCAACTTGGCGTACTTTATTACTACCTTCATCCAAGCTGCTGAAAAAACGAATCCCATTATCAAGATATTCATATTCCCATTTCCATTGATGCCCAGTTACCTTAATAGACATTTCAGATTCTTGTACATTATCCAATTCGATCATGGCTTTTGTGGCAGGAATAGCCATGCCGATCAGGATCAAAGTCGGGATAATTGTCCAAGCGATTTCAACTGCCGTATTTTCATGAAACTGCTCCGCTTTATGTCCTTTTGACTTACGATGATGGTAAATCGAATAGAACATGGTCCCAAACACACCGATACCTATGAATATACAAATCCATAGAATCAACATGTGCAGGTCATAAATGTCATTACTGACCTTTGTAACCCCTCTCATTAAGTTGAGCGTATATTCCGCCTGTGCTGTTCCTAGGCCAAAAGCCATTAAGATCAGACCTGCGAACAGTTGCTTTGTTTTCTTCACGGAGCAGCCTCCTAATTTAGTAGTTATAAACTCTTGTTATGCGTTATATCGTTTCGCAATTTCCGGGCACACCGAAGGCCAACCCTATTCCATATTACGTAATAATTATCACAAATAATTTTTCAATTTTAACCTATGAAGGCAATCTATACCAGCTGTCCTTTCTTTGATTTTATTTGGCGCAATAAAAAGGCTTGTGAATCAATACAACTCACAAGCCTTGTTATTTTTAGTGTTGAAGCTTGATCAGCTGTTTAACGCATCCGCGTAAGCCATATCAAAGTTAGGAATGTGATTATCTAACCATCCCTTAACCAATTGACCTACACCTTCGTCAACTTCTGCCTCGCCGGCATGGAATTTTGTTTGCAAACCACCACAAATACCTAACAAGGCTTCATGTTCTTCCTTGTGCCGACCATAACCTGCATAACCTTTTGCCTGCATTTCTTTTTCTTCATGAGCAAAATGATCGACAACATATGAAATCAAGTCATCTAATTGCGCACCAATTGCAGAACGCTCTGCTCCGCTTGTTGCTAAATCATATAATTTATTAAGCTTATCAAACAAAGTTTGATGTTCCTGATCTGCAAAGCCAACATTTGTGCCGTACTGACTAGCTGTCCAAGTAATTAAAGCCATAATGTTTCTCCTGATAGTATTTATTATTGATTATTTACCGCACAAATATTATGGATTATATCCCTCCCTAAATCCACATTTAATTTATGGTATAAATCAACTTATTTTTCATCCGCTTTCTTGCTAATTCACACGACAGCAGGACTATATCAGAACAACACTTATGTTAGTGCAGTTTTATCAGAAAAGAAGGATCAATTCGACATTCGCCAATTTCAGGATGATCCTGAAGATCTTGCTCAAAGTCTCGATAAGTGGGTAACTGAAAAGCAATGCGTGTAATTTTCCCGCCTAAAAACTCAAACTCCATAGCACCACCTTTGACACGCGGACCACCTTCTTTTGTAGTGAACAATAAGATTCCTGCATTACTTAAAGATTTCCCTAAACCATCAGGAACCGGTCGCGCACAGCTCAGCTCATTTATCAGCAATCCCGAAAAAACTTGAGCTAATTGACTAGCGGTGATAATCACACCTCCTCCAGGAATCGGTGCGACAGGGACGACTGCATCAACCTTAGCAACTGAGGCATCCGCCGGCACTACAGCAGGATTAAGCAATAATTCCAAACCAAAATCACCCAAATGATTTTGCAGTAACACACTGCCATCGCCATTTTTTGCCGTGTTTAGCAAAGGAAACAGCTGTCGCTCCATTTCTACCTTATTCGGATTTTTTAACACAGCAACCAACTGTCTCTCAATAGACTTGAGCGGTGAAAACAATTGCTCTTTTTTGTGACTTGCTTCACCCATCTGATCCCAATCGGACTGTGTATTAACCGGCAAGCCCATCGATTTCATAACCACATAATCATCAGATGCCAGACAATTAGCAAAATTTTTGCTGCGATAACTTTCCATGACTTTAGGCCGCATTTCTTCATTCAGAGTCCTTTGCCGATTGATGTTGTAGTTATTCCAATCTCCATTTTTAGCCAGAAAATAGTAAATCACTGCATTACGGTCAAACTTATTAAAGCCTAAGTCTTTCATCACCAGCTTCAATTTCCGGCAGTTACTCTCGACTTCCTGGTAATTATTCCAATCAGGCTTTAAATTCGGTTTTGACGGATGTTTCGATTGTTCAATCAATTGCTGAAGATTTATCTCCCCGGTCGCTGATTTTATTGGTGAATAGCCGATTTCTTCGAATGACAAATCACGCGCATCAGGGATACCGTCAGCAGCCGTTTTTAATAATAAAGATGGCAGAATTTCCGGGTAGATCTTTAGCTCGCCAAGTTGTTTAGTGTCTGAACCAAACAGATTAAATCCGCCTTCTGCAACGTCATAAACTTTAAACATCGTTTGGTTTAGCGTTCCTGTCTTACCGGAAAAAGCCGTGGCCGCCGGTAATGAATGCGATTCAGAGCTATGTTTTGCCGTCTGATGAGATGCTGATGTTGCCGCTGTTTGCTGATTCCCCTTTACCCATTGCCCGGCAACCTGCCCCATGATAGCCACCCCCATGCCGACACCTGTTAATGCGAGCAAATTGCTAGCCGTATTCACATCGCCAACCAGACTGGATACATCCATATCGCTATTCGCATTCGTGTAAAAGTTATAGTCGACCATCGTTTCTTTACCCGAGTCCAGGCGAATCCACGGTGTCAAATAAAGCTTTTTGGCATCAAACGTAAAGTTACATTTGCCTGTTGTCGCCTGATACAAGAAGCCAGTAGCTTCACGACTGAATTTAAGCGTTTCGTTGCGCACGCTGTAAATAAGGGCGGCTGATAAATCACCTTTTTCATAAGACGGAGCCATATTAGTACAGCCGCTTTTTAAGACATTGTCCCCCTTGAAATCGAACTCCGAAATCAACCGAACATAATAATCGTCACCATCAATGGATTGAAAGCCTTGTAAAGGTTGAAACGAGTTCGCCTGCGTTGATGGATGATCAACCACAATTTGCCGGGTCGCTGAACATCCGGACAACAATGCACCGACAATTAAGATAAATTTTACTGATGAGATAGTTCGAATCGACATGCTTTAACCTTGTGCCGTAAGTTAAACGGCGAATCTGACTGAATGAAAAAGAAAATAATAGGACTTTCAGAGAAATCTTGTCATATTTTATTTTTACAAAACTATTCCTGATACATACGTTACCAACGTACGACTTAGATCTTCACTTGTGTTGAGAAAAAATTGAAATCAGCATCCTTGCTATAGGGCAACACGCCCAGCAAAGGCGCATCCACAGCATCTTTTATAGTTTGTATATTCTCGTTCCGGCATAACAAATCCGGATCGGAACAAACTGCAACCCAACCAGCGCAGTTTACACCTGACTGTTTTACTGCCTGATAAGTTAACCTTGCGTGGTTGATACAACCCAGCCTGATAGCAACAACAATAATAACCGGTAATGCCAGGGCTTTCGCCAAATCGCTAATAGTCTCCCGGTCATTTAAAGGCGTATACCAGCCTCCGGCGCCCTCAACAATGGCGATATCGGCCATGTTTTTCAATAATTCAAACTTGGCGGCCAGCCGCTGTAGTTCGACCGGATTTTTTACACCGGCAATATGCGGTGAAACCGGCAACTGATAAGCATAAGGATTGATTAAGTCATAATCAATCGGCACCGAAGCATTTTCCTGTATCAGCAACGCATCTTCATTTTTCAGTTGCCCATGCTGCATCAAGCAGCCGGAAGCAACGGGTTTCATGCCTACAACAGATTGCCCACGGCTTTTAAAATAACGCATCAGAGCAATCGTCACCCAAGTCTTGCCAACATTGGTGTCGGTGCCGGTTACAAAGTAGCCCTTTTCCATTAGCTTGCCTTAACCATGACGACCTCGAAAGTTGCAGGAACCTGATCACCGATTCGATACTGCTCATAAGCCGCGATCATACGCTGCATCTGGGTCTTAGTGGTGATATTCCGGTTGCGTCCGGCAATCACATTATGTGCGCCGATATGTTTTAACTCTTTCATCAAGTCAAAAACCGAGCCGTAGTTCGATATATAAAGCTTGGTTTCAATCACTATCTCGGTATAACCCGCTTGCTGAAGAAAGCGAGTCAACTGCTGCTCACTGTAAAAGTCATTTACGTGACTGTAGTCATCAACATCCGCCCACGCGGCTTTTAATTCCTGTAATGTTTGCGGGCCGAATATCGAAAAAACCAACCGACCGCCCGGTTTCAATACTCGTTTAATACCGGTAAAAACGGTATCGAGATTTACGCACCACTGCAACGCGAGATTGGAAAAAACGCTATCGACGATTTGCTCGCCGAGCGGCAACTGTTCCGCATCGGCGCAGATATAACTAACATTTGGCGTACCGGTCAGCTTCGTCCGCGTTACCTGTAACATCGGCAACGCAATATCCAGCGCGATAATAGGTGTTGAGTTCACCAACAGCCCCGAAGTTAAAAAGCCGGTGCCGCAGCCCAAATCCAACAGCGTTCCAGCCAGGCTTTTGGTATCGATAGTCGCCAGCAGCGCTTTACCGACAGTGCGCTGTAGTTCGGCAACACCATCATAAGTGACCGAAGCCGCCGAAAATGACTGCTTGATTTTGGCTTTATCTAAATACATTGCTTATCCATAAATCGGGAAATAATCGTCTCCGTTTCCCGGCTGTGCGATAAAAACGGCACATGCCCTGCCCTGTCGATTATGTTTAAATCCAAGCCCGGCAATAACTGCTGCATTTTTTGACCTACGGCCACAGGAACCAGGGTGTCCAGGCCGCCTAAGATGACCGAGACAGGAATCTTTAATTCTGACAAAACCGGTCTCAGGTCTGCACGTTTCAGTATCTCCAAGCCGCCCTGCAAGGTATGTGTATCAGGCGCGTCGCATTCAAACACGGTTGTTTTAAGCGTTTTCAAAATGGCCTTATGCTCGGGTAAACCTCTTACCTGCAAAGATAAAAAACGCAGCAAAGTCGTCTGACAGTTTTTATTCAAATGCTCGGCAAAATCATCCAACAAGCAGACTTCCATGCCCGGCCATTGCCCTGTTTGCGTATACGAAGGATTCCCCGCCAGCAAAATCAGCGAGGCTACCCGTTCAGGATAACAAGCGGCTATCTCAAGCACCACCGTAGCGCCCAAAGACCAGCCCAGCCAGCAACAGTTCTGCTCTGGAACCTCCTTAACCAACTCAGCGCTAATCCATTCCAGTGTAAACGGATCGACTTTTTCGCTACGCCCGTGTCCCGGCAAATCAACACAGGTGACCCGGTAATTTTGCGCCAATTGCTTGGCAAAATCGCGCCAAATGCCGGTATGCATCGCCCAGCCATGAACAAGTACAATGGGCTTGCCTTTGCCATATGTTTCTAAATGGATTTTTGTCACTCGCGGCCTACGACAATTTTAGCTAGAGCGTCCAACAAGCGGTCGACATGTTGCTCTTCATGAAGGGCTGAAAAAGTCACCCGCAACCTTGCACTGCCTTGAGGCACTGTCGGCGGGCGTATTGCGCTGACCAGAAACCCGGCGTCCGATAAAGCGTTACTGATATCTACAGCCCTTTGACTGTCGCCGATCAGGATGGGCTGTATAGCCGACGATGACGGCATCACCTGTAATCCGATCTGCTCAGCACCCAGCCTGAATCGCTCCGACAGTTTTTTAAGTTTGTCTCGCCGCCAGTTTTCTTCGATGACAATTTTCAAGCTTGCCCGCGTCGCTTCGGCAACCGCCGCCGGTAACGCGGTAGTATATATATAAGTGCGTGCTTTTTGGATCAGGGTTTCAATCAGCACCTCGGAACCCGCCACAAAAGCACCATAAGTGCCCAAGCCTTTGCCCAACGTTCCCATCAGCACCGGCACATCGCCCTGACCCAGGCCGTAATGCTCCAGAACCCCGCCGCCGTGCTCGCCGATTACGCCCAAGCCGTGCGCATCGTCCACCATCAACCAGGCATCATATTTTTTTGCAGTAAGAGTCAGTTCCTTAAGTGGTGCAAAATCACCGTCCATGCTGAATACGCCATCGGTAACGACAAGCTTATTGCCTACGGCTTTGTCCAGATTTACACTGAGATCAGCCACATCGGCATGAGCATAGCGCTTAAATCGTGCGCCGGACAACAGGCCGCCGTCCAACAAGGAAGCATGATTCAACCGGTCTTCAAACACCGCATCGCCGCGACCCAATAAAGCCGAGATCACGCCGATGTTGGCCATGTATCCCGT
>CAZJOY010000218.1:0-7022 GCA_964547705.1 uncultured Methylobacter sp.
GGTTCCCTCGGCAACTGCTCCTGCGTTGCTCTACCTCCTGCATCCCTGGCAGTCGTACCGATTGCGACACTTCCGCCATTCATGGCAGTCGTAAAACCTGGAAGGTCTAATCGGCAGGGATGTCCGGCGACCGGCGTATACCGTTTTGTCCACAATACCGCACGCATCGATTGGCAATATATCCGCTCTCCCGCGTTGTAGGTTTTTGTAGGCTTTCTTTTTTTTGAGTGGTTATAGTCGATTTCAGGCTACAGCCAATAGCCTACGTAATTCAACTATTCACAATGAAGAGGAATTCTCATGAGCTTTCCAACACCTTATGCCGGCACGTATTACCCCATTTACAACTCCGGCCCGAATCAATACATTCCCCCTACAGAAAGCATGCCGTTCGATAAGATAAGCGCCATATTTGTCGCGTTTGCCCATGCTTATCCTACCCAAGCAAACGGTGCCGAACTTCAACTCGAGCAAGGCCAGCCGGACGAGTCGACCCGGCTTCCACTCCTGACTTCTACTGCGCGTAAAGTAAACCCCGGCATTAAAATTCTTATCTCGCTCGGCTGGGGCAAAAATGACTGGGACTATATCAGTGACGATTATACCAACGGCGTCAACAGTTTCCCGGCCAGCGTGGTCGCTCTTATCCGCCAATACCAATTGGATGGATTCGATATCGACGATGAAAGCATCGGCGGAAGTTCCGGTTATATTTCGCAGGACGATTTTAACGGAGTCGTCCAAAACATTCGTAACTCGCTTAATGCCGCGAGCGCGGAAGACAACAAACCCTATTATTTCACGATTACGCCGGCCGGCGGATGCGCGCAGGTCGACAGTACCAATATGAAGTATTTTGATCTTATCAACGCCCAATGCTACGGCGGCTCGTTCCCGAGTGACTTAGAGGGTTTAGGTTATCCGAAGAACCAAATTGCCTGGGGTATCAATACCGAGCCAGCAACGCCCGATTACCCGGCTCAGTCGGATTATGAAGGCTTGGCAGGGATATTCAATTGGACATTATCGGCGGATAGCGCTCATAACTACGAATATACGCTGAAAATCGCTAGCGACGTCGGTTATCCGCCGTCGGCATAAGGACCCCAATTATTCGGCTTTTCTTGAGGATATAAGCCCATGATTCCCAGGATTAGCCGGGGAGATATAAGGTTGGGCATGCTGTTTATGCCTAACATTTCGATATTCCAAGATAACGGCATTTTTCTCGTTTCCACGTGCTAAGCGTAATTTTCATTGGATTATTTTCTGTCCATGTAGCCGCAAAGCGCCTATTTTTTAGTGTTAGTGGTTGCGTTTGAAACTAATCAAGTCTGCCCCGTTGATCTTTATAAATATTAACGCATTGATTTTTAAAAATTATAGCAGGAGACCGCATGACCACATCTATCCCATTGCCGCCGCAACTTTCCAGCCTCATTAACCCAAGCAGCACGATCGCCATCCCGCTTTATCTATGCCCAATCGAATCCCCCAATAACCCAGGCGAATTCGACGGCTTCAAAATCGGGATCAAGGTGACGCTGACCGATTCTCAAGGCAATAGCTTGCCGGAGCGGATGTACGAATTGGACACCGGGGGCAAAGGTTTTTGGGCCGATAATTTGCAGGGCACGCTCAAACCTCCAGCGGATTCGCCTACGATAAATATCCAATATACCAGCGGCATCGAATATACCGCGCAAGCAGTGCCATTGACAGTCAACTTCCCCGAGGCCAGCACTGCCCTTTCCGCTCAGGCCACTGTGGCGTTGATCAATAGCTATACAAAAGGCTCGGAGATGCAGAAGCAGAACTTTCCGATTTATCCTTGGGATGCGGCAAAGGGACAAGGCCTCATGGGCGATTTCGGCGCCAGCTTGCAGCCGATTGACGTTAATAATCCGCCAAACCAGCCGGGCGTCTTGACCATTCTCTCGCAATTGCCCTCCCCATATAACAGCGGGTTTATCATTTATCTCCAAGCCTATCCCGATAAAACCGTGACATGGCTAAATCCGCTACAACCAAAAGTCTGGGGCTGTCTGCTGGTCGGATTGCCCGAGAATATAGACAGTGAATTTACTACGTTTTCGATGCCTCAGCCGGAAACATGGCCGCCCAGTACCGGAACAATCAAAACCTATCCCGAAGCGTTGCTGAAAGGTTCGATCAATAACGGTGGAACAAGCCCCGACATCACAAAAGCCCCCGTCGATATCATTTTCGACACCGGCACGCCTTCCACTAATCTGTTTCTCGGCACAGACTTACCTCGCAATAGCTGGGAGGGGGAAACATTCCGCCTTTATTCTGTCGAAGATTCGAGCTTTTCGATTATGAACTTTCAGGTTGGCGATATTTCCGGACTTAACCAAGTGTCTCAGAGCGATAAGAATATAGATAATACGAGCTACGCAGGAGCCTGCAATACCGGGCTCAACCCTTATTTCGGCAACTGTATTCTCTATGACATTGATAATGGCAAGCTTGGCTTTCTAAAACAATCAAACTAAGGATGCCGGGAAAAACTAGCGCTTAACACGGCCAACGGTAGCTATTGTGCGGCGGAATACTTGTCGGCTTCCGTCTTAAGCGGCTCATAAACGATTGGCAATATCTCAACAATGACAGGCCCCGGTTTTACCGGGGTGATTTAATAACTTCAAAAATAACGGGCGGAAAAATGACTACACCAACAGTTCCATTCACTTTTATTAACCGCATTACATCGGCGCAAGCAATGGGCGTTACCGAGCAGGGCGGCAAAACCGTACTGACGCCCAGTCAGATTCAAGCGGGCAGCACTTATCAATCACCTTATCAGCTATCGTTCGATTATAGCTGGGCCGATTTGACGGTGGGACTGGCGCAAGCGCCTTTCAATGACTGGACCCAGGAAGGGAATCCTGCTTATTTCAACAATCCGCCGCAAGACTGGTTTGATCTTGCGATCTACCGCGACAATGCAGACAACAGCGCGGTCGGCAGCCCATCCTGGGGACCGGCGCCGCAGTTATATTTGCCGCCGGTTATTCCAGCCGATGCCGGGAACAACATTGCTGCATGGCAAACGCAACGCCTGCTTGCCGTTGCTGCGTCGATGATAGGCTATAACTATTGCCATCATCATATCCCCGACTGGAATCCGGGGCAGGATTGGTACACGGCCATTAATATCCCACCAACGCCTCAACTCATTGGTCAGGGCGTCGATTGCAGCGATTACACCTCATGGCTGTACAACTATGGGCTGGGTATTTATCTCAATACCGACGTGGTGTACCAGGGCAATATGACGGCAGTGAGCGACAAAAACGGTAACGCATATACCGTGCGGCGCGTCGCCGATGCCTCGACGTCTTATGCGGACTTGGTCCGGCAACTGCAAACCGGCGACTTGTTGTACATCGCCGGCGCTCCCGACTTGTCCAAACAAAGTATTCAGCAACAACTGCAAGCAGGAAATCCGCCCACAATCACCCACGTGATCATGTGGCTGGGCGATGTCGGCGTCGCCAGCGGCGGC
This sequence comes from uncultured Methylobacter sp., assembly GCA_964547705.1. Lineage (GTDB taxonomy): Bacteria > Pseudomonadota > Gammaproteobacteria > Methylococcales > Methylomonadaceae > Methylobacter_A. Next base: position 3,530 of record CAZJOY010000218.1, read on the forward strand.
ACGCCTCTGGTGACCGATAGCCACGGCGGCGAAGTGCGCGACGCGAACGGTAACCTGATACCCACCGGTATCCAGGTGCGGCCTTTCAACCAAGGTTCGGATTCCGGCTCGGATTCGTCCGTACCTGTCGGCGAATCCGCGCCGAACTGGTACTTCGAGCATTTTCTCTGGGCATTGCGGATTTTGCCGGATCTGTGACATGTGCGGCTATGCCGCTGTCAGCTTTAACGAATGAGCAATTTGCTCAGTTATTTTGCGCATGTTCCTAAGTCCGAAGCAAAAACCGATGTCATGCCGGCCAGGCATGCCGTCATTTGAATAAACAACGGATAAAGCGAATATTTTTTACTTATTTTAAGGAGTCTTAAAGTGTCTAGCATTACAGCGCCAGTCCAAATTCCACTCTATATATTCCCTATGTCTAACGAAGACAGTTCTAAAAACGGAGGCGGTTCTAAAATTGGCATTAAAGTCAGTTTCGATAACGAAAACTTCCTGATGTATGAATTCGATACCGGCGGCAGCGGTTTTTGGGCTGCCGGTAATGATCATTGGTGGCCCAATTATTTGCCTTCAAATGCAAGCCCGCAAACAATCAATTATTCAAGCGGCATTCAATACGTTGGCGAACCTGTCGTAACCGATGTTTACTTTGAGAATGGCTTATCTATTTCGACGGGCGTATCGCGGATTACCGAGGCAACCAAAGGCACTGACAGCGCTTTTAACAATGCTTGGGTACAAGCGCTCACGGAAAGCTCTCCGGAGAATCCGCCGCTGTGGGGAAATTTTTTCGGCGATTTTGGCATGAGTCTCGCCCCTTTCACCGATAAAACGACCGGAACGGAATGGTTTTTCGGCATTCTTCCTCAGTTACTTCCGCCACCGCCTTCTGGTAATTCCGCGCCTGCCATGCTCAATGGATTCATCATTAACCTGAAGGCACCGAAACCTTATATACAAATTGGTCTTGCCCCTTCCGATATTGATAATTTTACGCGATACCCCATGCAGGCGCCTTCGCCCGCTACGAAACCGTTTCCTTTTTCAAACATACCGACATATTGCGAGCAATTGCTGTCCGGATATTTGAATCTCTCGCCGCCGGAAGCTCCTTTTGCTAAAAATGAAATTGGCATTGTGTTTGATACAGGCGCTCCAACGGCCGAAATTCATACGGATGCCTATAACGCGGCCTCATCGACAATCTCAATCGGTGCATTAGATTCATACCTTGAAAATCAGATCGTTTACGCTGATGAAAGTGTCGAAGGAGGTAAAACCCAAGCCAGCGTCGTGAAAGATAAGGAACTTGCATTAACCTCCGGATCGAACACGGTGTTGAAATTTCCAGTCGGTTCTACGTCAGGTACAAACGCGGTCAATGCGACAACGCTTAACCTGAGCAGCTCTGGCTCGGGATATGTGAATACAGGACTCATACCTTTTCTCAACGGCCCCGTGCTTTATTATTTTCCTTTTGATGGCAAAGGAGGATATGGGAATGGGCAAATAGGTTTTCCGACACAAGCTAAATGAGCTTAAAGCCTGTTTAAAACTGACATCGACTAACTTGCCATGGCATCGCGATTAAAAAAGATCCATGGCGGTTAGGCGTGACTATTTAGGGCAGACAAGCAAAATTCCACATGATTAATCAACAATGCAAGCGGTTCGGTAATGACCGTCTAAAGCTTTTTGCGCTGGCCGCTTGCAGTACAACATGAGGCGTATCGTTCTCGATTGCTGCGCCTAAGCAAAATAAATCAAGGATTCGATCTGCGCGGAAGTCAGGATTTGCCCGGCGTTTTTCCAGCCCGGCTGCCAATAGCGGGGAAAATAATGCACCGGTATGCCCATCAACTTGCCTAGCAGGTGATAGGCGGTATTGCTGTTGACCGCGACGAAACCGGCAATGCCGAAAGGCGTGTAAGGCACGTCAAGGCTATTCAGATAAGGAAGGGCTTTAACCGCATTATCCCATCGCGCCAAAACACTCTCCGGGTTTCCAGTGAACATCGGCTTTGATTGTTGACCAGTCTTAATGTAATTCAAATTACGAGCCGGATTTAAGCCGAGCAAGATCGCGCGGGAGCCGAAATGGTAGAATTTCAGCTTATCGCCAAGCGTGCCGATGGCTTTAATGACGTTGCCGGGGCTCGTCGCCAGTCCATGCAATTGACCCAAAACATGTCCTTTTTCGTCCCTTAAAACCCAAAAATCATGGGCTGCGATGCCGACGATGTCGTAGGCTCGGGCTTCAATCGAATATCGGATTTCTGACATTTTTTGGTTATGGTCGATCAATAATAAGTGGATGTTGGCTTTATTCTGACATTAAAAGTCATCGGTATGGAAAGACGCTTTAATTTAAGGTGCTGATGTCTCGCTTGGTTAGAGTTATTCCCGCTCGCTTATGCATTGTTAAATGTCTCTCGGAAACTGGTGAATAGAAAATCAAGTGCCGCAACAATCTCGTAACTCCGGCCTTTTAGTGAACCGACTTTTTCACCGATAGACCAGACTGGAATGCCAGCCAATTCTGCTGTAGACATAAACACAGTGTGAACCCCCGATTCTGCAAGCTCCATCCGGGCTCCTTGCTAAGCGAACCTCAAGATTTGCGCGATACTTTGCTTAATTATTTGAAAGAAATGTTGCATCACAACTTCGCATAAATTTGATAATCTGATGATGTTGTAACTTTATGCCATAATTTTTGAGGATATTCTAAAATGAGTCATATTTGTGAATATATTGAAAATAGCAATTTTTGAACCGTTCTTAATAGTCGCGATCAGCCGTTCTAACCCATGACACAAATACCTGACTTCCGGATCCTGCTTGAATCTGTACCTGACTTTTATTTAGTATTGAGCCCGGCGTTCGAAATTGTTGCAGTAAGCGATGCTTATGCGAAAGCAACCTTGACCTTACGCGAGGATATACTAGGCAAAGTTATTTTCGATGTATTCCCGGACAATCCGGGCGATCCGAGTGCGGAAGGCGTGCGCAATTTACGTGCATCGCTGCAACGTGTACTGCAAACGCTTAACCCTGATCCGATGCTTGTGCAGAAATACGACATCCCCAGGCCGGAACAATTGGGTGGAGGTTTTGAAGAACGATACTGGAGCCCTTTAAATTGTCCGGTCATCGATACCAACGGCGAACTGCTCTACATTATTCATCGTGTTGAAGACGTTACGGAATTCGTCCGGATTAAACAGCAAGGCGTCGAGCAAAGCAAACTCAATGACAGTTTACGTGGGCAAGCTGTCAAAATGGAAGTGGAGTTGTTCGCCCGGGCCCAGGAAGTTGCGGCGGCAAGCGCCGAGTTGAAGACGGCCAATGAAGAATTGACCCGGCTTTACGCAAAATCTTTAGAACTCGACGCGCTAAAGACGAATTTTTTTGCCAATGTCAGTCATGAGTTGCCAGGGCAATCGCGCTATCTCTCCATTGACAGGAGAAAAAGTATAAAATTGACAAT
>CAZJOY010000219.1:0-7017 GCA_964547705.1 uncultured Methylobacter sp.
CAAAAATGCCTTTGCGATAAAACAGCGTGACGCCACCCCATGCTTCGACCAGTGCTTGGAAATTAGGTAGCTCACCTTCCGTTTCGGCGCGTTGGCGTTCGGCGACGATCGCTTTGCCGTGCTCAAGGAATTCATCAAGAATGATGATTTCTTCCTGGTCGTAACGGCTGCGAACGGTTTGTTCTCCATACGTGTTAATCAGCGTTTCGTAGCGATGCAGGATTTTTTCGACCTGCACAGGATAATACGCCAGCAATTCGGTTGCGGTATCCATAGCGGTCAAGCCGCCGCCGATGACGCCGGCAGGTAAACGCACCTGTAAATTCGCTAAAGAAGACGCTTTGGCTGCGCCGGTTAATTGCAACGCCATCAGGAAATCCGAGGCCTTACGGATGCCGCGCAGCAGGTTATTTTTCAGGCCGATGATAGTCGGTTGGCCGGCGCCGGATGCGATACAGATATGGTCAAATCCCATGCTCCATGCGTCTTCGATTGTAATCGTGCCGCCAAAACGCACGCCGCCGTAAGAGCGGAACGCTTGACGTCTTTGCAAGGTCAGGTAAATGACTTTCAGGAAGTTCTTGTCCCAACGCACGGTAATGCCGTATTCGGCCACGCCGCCAAAACCGGCCAGGATGCGTTTATCCAGGTCTTCATAAAGGTCTTGGAAATTGACGATAGGAGCAGGTAAGTTTTCGCTGTCACCGGTCAACTCGACTGGCAGTGGCTCCAGTTTTAATCCGTCGATACCGGCAACGCCGAAGCCTTCATTTAACAAATAATGACTCATCGTATAACCGGCAGGTCCCAAGCCGACCACTAACGCGTTTTTGCCGTTGTAAGGCAGCATATACGGACGTTTGACGTTTAACGGATTCCAACGCGTTAACAGGCTGTATATTTCAAAGCCGTAGGGCATGAACAATACATCGGTCAGTACATTGGTTTCAATTTGCGGAATATCGACTGGGTCGGTTTTTTGGTAAATACAACCTTTCATGCACTCGTTGCAAATACGGTGGCCGGTGCCGGGGCACATCGGATTGTCGATAATCACAATCGCCAGCGCACCAATATTGTCGCCGCCGCGTTTAACCAAGTTCATTTCCGAGATTTTTTCATCCAGCGGACAGCCGATCGTAGTCACGCCCAGCGGATCGACTTTGAAAGTATTGTTTTTCTTGTTGCGCATGCCTTTGGAGCAGGAGTCGGTGTCGCGCTCATGGCAATAAATGCAATGATTGACTTCGGACAACGCTTGGCGGTGATTAAAACGCGGGTCGGTTAGCTTAAAGCCATCCCGGCGGCGGCGATGATCCTGCTCGCCCATCCAGGCTTTGAATTCGCCGCGATCGACCAGTTCGTGCTCGACCAAATGGTCGAAATCGCGTTTTTGCGGGAGTTTAAAGCTCGGCCAAGTCGCAACCACATCGTTATCTTGTTGAGCGACAAAGCTCCAGCGTAGCGCGATGTCCATCAAGGCGTTGATAAATTCGGCAGGGTCTTGTTGGCTGATGATGTCGCTAAATTCAGCCGCTGCTTCTTGATGGGCGGCAAGCTTGGCGCGTAAAGCCTCTGCGACTAAATCGGCATTTTCGTAATCGCTGTCTTTACCTTTGGCAACCAGTTTGTAATGGCTGTATAACAGTCCGATAGCCGCGCCGACTCGCGCAACGCGGTGTTCGGGGTCGTCATCTTGATTGGCTTCAGGGAAGCCGGCCTCGATCAGCAGGTCAAAACGATTCAGGATCGCTGGAATAGCCCAATCACTAGCATCTTCACCTTTAAAGAAGAAAGCCAGTTTGTCGACTATTTCATTCTTATAAGTAAAGATGGTGTCCATCTCATCTTTGATTTTTACGCTCTGTGCCTGATGCTGTTCGGAAATATCGAAAAGCTTGGCGACAAACTGCCCGACATAAGGTCCCATGCGTACCAGAAGATCGGAAACAGCCTCGGCCGATAATCCTACACCTTGATTCTGGCGGTAAGCTTTAAACTCGTCGTGCAGTTGCGAGTCATGGCGTTCGACAGACGCATCGAACACATCCAGCAAATCTTTCAGACGTGCAGAATCGTATAAGTCGGGGTAGTTAAAGCCGGGGATGCCTAGGGTAAGATTGTGTTGTTCCATAGTTCTCGTGATGATTAGTTCGTTTGATCATACAGGGCGCATAAAAATGGCTTATCTGTACTTAAAAAGTTACCGAAAAGACTGAAATTAACCGTATATTGTAAGGAGATATGACTTTGATTGCTATAAATAATCTTTGTTAAATGGCAAATTGAAGCATGTGCCCAGTCGCTAAGTAATTTTTATCAAACTTACGCCGTCGGCATCTTCTCTCTAAGCTTTAAAAAACGCTGATACCTCGTCATTGAAATGTCGCCATTTTCCGCTGCGGCGCGCACTGCGCAACCTTTATCAACCAGATGGCGGCAGTCTTTAAACTGACATTGATCGATCAGCGGTTGAAATTCACGGTAACCGTAAGCCAATTGTTGTTCGGATAGGCCTGCCAGCCCGAAAATCGCAACACCGGGGCTGTCGATTAAATCGCCGCCTTGGTCCATATGATAAAGCGTTGCCGCGGTGGTGGTGTGGCGGCCGTGTTTGGTGGTTTCCGAGATAGTGTTGGTTCTGAGCGCTTTGTCGGGAATGATTGCATTGGTTAACGATGACTTACCGACGCCGGACTGCCCGGTTAAAATGCTGACTTGATCTTTTAAGGCCTGTTTGAGTTCATCCAGGCCTGAGGCACGAGTGGCACTGACCCGGTACAGCGCATAGCCCAGATTGGTGTAATCCAGCAGTTCTTGTTCAATAGCGGTCGACTGAGCCAGATCGGTTTTATTCAGCACTAACGCCGCGTCGATATTGCGGTTTTCGCAAATAGCCAGATATTGGTCTATCAGTAAAAAGTCGCAATAAGGTTCGACTGCAAAGACGACAAAAACAGTATCGATATTGGCGGCAACAGGGCGGGTTTTGCCGTTTCTGGACGGACGCATCAATAATGAACGCCGGGGCAGGATTTTTTCTATACGGCCTTGATCCGGTGAGGATTGAGTCCATAGAACCTGGTCACCGACTGCGACGGTTTCAAGCCGTCGCAGGGTTTGGCACAGTACAATCTTATCGTCATATTCAACAGCAATGCCTTGACCTAAATGGGAGATAACCAGTCCTTCAATTAAATCAGCCATTATGCAGGACGTATTTGCGATTCTAAATTAGCAATACGAATAGCCGCAGGCGGATGGCTATAATGGAAAGCGGAATACAAAGGATCCGGCGTTAATGTGCTGGCGTTCTCTTCAAACAGCTTAACCAGCGCGCTGATCAACTTCTCGGCTTTGGCATTGCTCGAAGCAAAATTATCGGCTTCAAATTCAAATTTGCGTTGAAAGTAGGCAATGATCGGTTGGATAAAAAAGGTAAACGACGACGACACCAACATGAACAGCAACAGGGCGGCGGCATGTGACGGTTGTGCTACGCCCAAACCGTTGTAGAACCATTGCTGGTCGATCAACCAGCCTAAAACCGCGAAACTGATCAGGGTCATAACGGCATTGGCAATCAACATCTTAATAGTGTGTTTGCATTTGAAATGTCCTAGTTCGTGGGCCAGTATCGCTTCCAGCTCTTCATCGTCCAAAGAGTTGACCAAAGTGTCGAAAAACACGATGCGCTTGTTGTTGCCAAGGCCGGTGAAATAGGCGTTACCGTGGCCTGAACGCTTGGAGCCGTCCATGATGAAGATGCCATTGCTGCTAAAGCCGCAACGGGTCAGCAAGCCCTGAATCCGGATTTTTAACGAACCTTCTTCCATCGGCGTAAATTTATTGAATAACGGTGCGATCATGGTTGGGTAAAGCCAGCCCATCAGCAGCGAAAAGCTTATCAGTATGCCCCAAGCCCACAACCACCACAGCGAACCTATACTATCCATGACCCACAGGATTAGAGCCAACAAAGGCATGCCGATAACTGCGACTAAAACCAGTTGCAGCAGTTGATCCTTGATGAATTGTTGCGGCGTGCTTTTGTTGAAACCGTATTTTTCCTCAATCACAAACGTTTGATAGACGCTAGTCGGAATCTCCGTTGCGGTCATGACTAAAAAGATCGTCGCTAATGCGGCCAAGCCCGCAACTAAAGGAGATTGCACTGTAGCCGCCCAAAACTCGAAAGCCCAATTAATGCCGCCCCCGATGGTCAGTATTAACAGCACGATAACACTGATGATACTGTCTATGTGGCCCAGCCTGATTTTTTCCAGCGAGTAGTCGGCCGCTTTTTGGTGAGCTTCCAGCGAGACAGTGTTTTTAAAAGCTTCAGGCACTGCGGAGCGATGCTTTGCTACGTGATCGGCATGCCGCTTAGCCAGCCAAAACTGGACTGAAAAAGACAGGGTTAGAGCGATTAAAAAGATGATAGTAAAACTATTCATAAGCGCGATTCTTCAAAGTTTAAGAGTTAGACGTACACATTAGCCAATGCTACACTAACCGCCCCCTTCTATACAATGGAATCAATAAATGGCGCAGGACCCATCGCATCTTATCTGGATAGACCTTGAAATGACCGGACTCGATCCGGACAACGATTTGATCATCGAGATTGCTACGATTGTCACCGACAAAAATTTAAATATTCTGGCTCAGGGCCCAGTGTTGGCCGTGCATCAGTCCGATGCAGCGCTAGCTGCCATGGATGATTGGAACCAGCATCATCATGGGCAATCCGGCTTAATCGAGCGAGTCAAAGCGTCTACTATTGATGATGCGGAAGCCGAACGGCAAACGCTTGAATTTATAAAACAGTGGGTGCCGGAAAGAACCTCGCCGATTTGCGGAAACAGTATCGGCCAGGACAGGCGTTTTTTGTATCGCTATATGCCCGAACTGGAAGCGTATTTCCATTACCGTAATATCGATGTTTCAACGCTGAAAGAGCTTGCCGCCAGATGGGCGCCGCATGTCAAAGAAGGTTTTAAAAAACAATCGTCGCATCAGGCTTTGGACGATATTATCGAATCTATCGAAGAGCTGCGTTATTACCGTGAGCACTTCATCAGGTTCTAGCCTATGAATCAAATTATTGCCGTTGCGCTGGGCGGGTCGTTCGGCGCAGTGATCCGGTTCTTGGTTTCGTCGGGTATTTACCAGTGGTTGGGGCGCGGCTTTCCTTACGGAACGTTAGTCGTCAATGTGATCGGTTCGTTTATGCTCGGCCTGCTGACCGAATCGTTGATGCTGCAACGTATCACCGTTACCTTCGAATACCGGGCGGCTATTTTGGTTGGCTTTATCGGTGCGTTTACAACCTTCTCCACTTTTTCGCTGGAAACTTTTTACCTGATAGAGCAGGGCAATTTGACCAAAGCCGCGTTGAATATTTTCGTCAGCGTTACGGCTTGTGTTTTTGCGATCTGGATCGGGCTATTGTGCGGTAGAGGCTTATTTTATTATTCGGATGGCGTTATTCAATGGTCGGGCGGTGTTATTCCCTATGCGTTGATGATAATTAACGCGATAGGCGCTTTCTTGATCAGTATGCTGGCGACCATTTTGTTGCAGAAAGTGGCGCTAGCCGTGGAATATCGTGTCGTACTGACAGTGATTTTAGTCGGCGTTTTTTTAACGTTGTCCGGCTTGTATCTACTGCTGTATTTGGTAGAGCACGGTTATTCATTCGACACTAATTTGAATTTAATGCTGGGCATATTTGTCGGCAATAGCCTGATTTGTATCTCGGTGATTTGGATGGGCTTGCTGGTGGGCAGGCAGATATAAGAGGTTCAAGGTAAAAGGTCCAAGGTGAAAAAGCTTAACCCTTTCACCTTGGACCTTTTACCTTGAACCTTACCCCTCATATATATTTTAATTTATAGGTAACCACGCAATCATGTTAGATCCCCGCTTATTCAGAACCGAGCTTGATTTTGTTAAGGAACAACTAAACAGACGTTCATTCGATTTTAACCCTGAGTATTACTCCGAGCTGGAAGCCCGGCGCAAAGACATCCAGGTTAAAACCCAGGAATTACAGAACGAGCGAAACAGTAGCTCGAAAGCCATCGGTATCGCCAAGTCCAAAGGTGAAGAGGTGCAGCCGTTGTTGGATCAGGTTCAGCACTTAGGTGACGAACTGAAAGCCGCGGAAACCGAATTGTCCGATATTCAGGCTAAGATGACCGCGTTGATGGAAGGTATCCCGAATATTCTTGATGAGTCGGTGCCGAACGGCAAGAGTGAAGATGACAATCTCGAAATCAGCCGTTGGGGTGAAATTCCGACTTTCAATTTTGAGCCGAAAGACCATGTCGATTTGGGTGCCAAAATAGGTATGGATTTTGAATTGGGCGCCAAAATCGCCAGCGCAAGATTTGTGGTATTGAACGGCCCGCTGGCGCGCTTGCAAAGAGCCATTATCCAGTTGATGCTCGACACCCATACTACCGAACACGGCTACAGCGAAACCTATGTGCCATTCTTGGTTAATGCCGACAGCTTGCGCGGTACCGGCCAATTGCCCAAGTTCGAAGCCGACTTGTTCAAAGCCAACGATGATCCCGCTTTATACCTGATTCCGACCGCCGAAGTGCCCGTCACCAACATCGTCAGGGATGTGATTATCGATGCCAAAGACCTGCCGCTTAAATTCGTTTGCCACAGCCCTTGTTTCCGCAGTGAAGCCGGTGCTTACGGACGCGATGTAAGAGGCATGATTCGCCAACATCAATTCGAAAAAGTCGAGATCGTGCAAATCGTAAAGCCTGAAGATTCCGTCAGAGCCCATGAGGAGTTAACCAATCATGCAGAAGCCGTATTGACGAAACTAAACCTGCCTTACCGCAGGATGTTGTTATGTGCAGGCGATACTGGTTTTTCATCAAGCAAAACCTACGACCTGGAAGTGTGGCTGCCGGGGCAGGGCACTTATCGGGAAATCTCGTCGTGCAGCAACTTCAAAGACTTCCAGGCGCGCCGCCTGCAAGCACGTTGGCG
>CAZJOY010000220.1:0-7012 GCA_964547705.1 uncultured Methylobacter sp.
TTGACCTAAAAACCGCAGCTTATCCGCAAAAAACACGAAAGACATGAAAGACACGAAATGAATCAGCATGTTGCGTGAACCGACTTATTCCTCCCGCTCCCTTTTATGCCTGTTGCGTTCACGGCTATTAAGCACGATTAAGATGAACTGAGTACAATTGTATCCTGCTGCCCCACTAACAAAACAGGATAAAAACATGACTGAAAACCTACCAGCTACGAATAAAGTCACCCACTGGCAACCGTCGGCAGGCGAAACAATCACAGGCGTTATTCAAGGCAGCGGTACTTTTAAAGATTCACTCTATGACGAACAGAAAACCATGCTTTTACAGGATGATAACGGCTCGATTGTGAGTATTACCCTAAACCGTTATTTGATACACAGCTTGAAACAAAATAACGCCGCATTAGGGGATTTAGTGACAATCACTTTTCACGGCAAAGAGCAGAAAAACAACGGACGTTCTTTCAATCGGTACACTTTGCGAGTTGAGAAGATTACTGGCTCAGCATAAAAAAAGGGGGACTTTTGATTGGTAATGTAACCGCCCCCTTTTCCTAGCTCTAATTAATAGAGCGCGTATCAAACGGATTTGAACGGATTTTTAAGTCGCGCCAAGTTGGTTATGCTGTGCTACGCAGCCACAGAATCAAAACGACGAATATTCAAAAGCGTGTCATGCAGCAAAATCTCAGCTTCTTCGGTATCATAATCAGCTTGCAAACCAAGCCAGAAACCGGACGTGGTGCCAAAGAATGCCGCCAACCGCAAGGCTGTATCCGCTGTGATTGTACGCTTTCCAGCGCAAATAGCCGAAATACGGGCATCGGTAACACCAATTTCCTTTGCCAAGCGATACTGGCTAATCTTCAGCGGGATAAGAAATTCCTCACGCAGCACCTCGCCGGGGTGAATATTGGGTAGTCTATTCATATTGCCTCCTCAATGGTAATCGCAAATTTCTACACGTTCCGCATGACCATCGTTCCAGACAAAACACACCCGCCACTGGTCGTTGATACGGATGCTACATTGACCTTTACGATTGCCCTTTAAAAACTCCAGCCGATTGTTGGGCGGAATGCGCAAATCGTCAATACACTTGGCATTATTGATCATACGCAGCTTACGCCGAGCCACAGACTGAATTTGAACCGGTAACTTTTTCGAAAACTCACCTTTCCAAACCTTGTTCGTTTCATCGTCATGAATTGATCTAATCATAAATCATATACTATCGCCAAACGAAAGCATGATCAAATTATGTTAAAAACAATGTCGATAATAATGAAAGACCTGGCACTCGACTTTCGCTGAAACAATTTTTTAGCGGCATAAACTCAACCTAAATGACCAATGATGTCCATACGTTGATGAGGAATGCCGATAATATCAATGCCACTTTCTGTAATGGCATAGAAGATCAAATACCTTCCTTCTGGAAAACTGTAATAACCGAATTTACCGTTTGCCAAGCTGTGGATTTTCCGCAAGCCACGCAAACCGGCTTATCATTAAACGGATGTAGCTATCTGCCTGCGCCAAACCCCATTCATGAAATGAGTATAACCAGATTTGTTCAAGATCATTTTCAGCTAATTGCCTGATGCGGTAGCAGGGCATCATTTGATGTGTTTTTCATGCATTGCCGCAATAAAAGAGTCAGCGTCAAAATTCTCCACCAACGGACTGTCTTCCCCGGCTTGAAGCTTTAATCGCAATGCTTGAAGCTTAGCCTCATCCTCTTCGAGCTTTCGAAGATCGGCACGAACAACTTCGCTAACAGACTGAAATCTTCCTTCTTTTATTTTTTCAAGCACAAATTTGTCAAAGTGCTCACCCAAGGTGACGGATGTATTTCTGGGCATAATGTTGACCTCTTTAAAGATGTATTAGATATTAATACTCAGCATTTGGGGAATCAAAATTTAAGTTTGGTTGAACAGTATCTTTGCGTTGCGCGACTTAGCTTGAATAAAAACTTGACCACGTACAATGAAAGAACTGAACCTTTTTTCAGCTCTCATCATCAAATCCATATTGCTCTAAGTCTTCGAATTGACGCGCATGGATCACATCAGCAACAGCGGCCAGAATATCCCCGACACGACCGGCGAACTCATCCATACGTTTAAATGCCTTGAAATCCTCCACACCCAGAACATCTGCCCCGTGCTCATTAATAACCGCTTTTATCGTATCATGCTCATTCTTCCAATGAACGGCATAATTCAAACGCTCACCCACTGAAAAAATCCGTGCACACGATGTACTGTAAATACGCACCCGCTGCAAAAACTCATCAGCTTCCTGATGACTGTTTCGCCAAATTTCAAACAGTTCGTACATGCAATTGGGCGATTTCAAATACTTGTCGCTGATAATCACAATCACCCTATCCCCACGGCCGATACGGCGCATGAACTTTGACAGCTGATCACCCAACCTCAAATCCTGCTTGTCTCTAAGAATACGAATCCCTTTATTAGTAGCCAGTTGGCAGAGCCTGTCGACTACTAAACCGCGCTCTTTTCCTTCCGGGCTATCATCGCCCCAGGCATAAGACACACAATATTCCAAGCCCAGTTTGGGCTGTTGGGCAAACTCAAAATCCGGCACTTGCGTTTCTATCTTATCCTGAGAAAGCGCCCGCGATTCCTGCATCTCCATTGGTTGCAAGCCCCAGCGGTGATTATGCTTGATTAGCAGTTCTTTAAACCGCGCCAACAGTTCCATGGCGCGTCCGCCCTGGGTGCGGACGCGTATCAAGCCGCTCCAATCTCCTTCGCTCTCTTGCTCAATCAGAGCATGACTGCGGGTGCTGTTTTCGAACACGCAAACACCGTCTTGCCAATACAAACCATTGACACCCGCCGACTGGCCGATTTCCGCCATCAGACTGCGCAGCAAGCCGGGTTGATGCAATTGATAGCGGTAAACCGCCTCCTCCCAGGGTTCCGTCTCAGCCCATTTTTCCGCCAGCTCCGCCGTCAATTCCCCCTTGCTTGGCAACAACTCGGGAGCCATATATTCAGCCTCAATGCCCAGTTGTCGATCACCTTCCTTATAAACAAAGCAAATACCGCAAGATTGCATCATATCGAGAAACAGCTGTTGCTCGCTTTCGCTATAGTCCTGCCAGACCAGCATCTCCAGCAATGAACGGCTGAAACGTCCGCCCAGACGCTTCAATTCTTGGTAACATTTTTCCCGGTGGAACACTGTGTAGATTCCATCCAGCGCCCAACCCTGATCCAACACGATACAATCGCCGAACAAACCTGGACGGTAAAAGACCACACCGGAATGATGCAGATAATCCAGGCAATGTTCCGGCGAACTAACCCCGCCAGCCTCTGCACACAAAGATTGAAAATGCTCCTGACTCAATGTGCGATACTGGCGCTGCTCCGGCGGAACGCTAAAGTCAGCCTCCCGTAGCGCTTCCAGCCGCCGCTGTACCCGCAAACGCCCGGCACCGATAAAAGATGTGCCTTGCTGTTCCCTAAGCCAAAGCACCGCCTCGCGCAAAGCCTCGTCAAACGCGGCTCGCCCTCTGTCTTTTAAAGAGCTGTAATGTAGGAATTTAAAGAACGGAAAACCGTTTAACGAGTCCTCATCGATAGGCAAACGCCGGGCTTCGTCTTCAGGCCGGTCGCATCGGGTCTGCATGGCTAGCACCGGGCTGTTCGGACCGCCTAAATGGCGCACATAGGCCAGCCAATAGCCCAACGGCCGATTACGGAGCAGCATGCCGCCGTGTTGATGATTCTCGATATTTTCACTTTCAGTCGCCCAAACGGTCAAAAACACCGCGCGCGTCTTCAGGAACAGCGCATGCGTGCCGTGGTAAATATCCTGTCCGCCAAAATCCCAGGACTGCAATTGTGCTAACCGGCCGCCGCCAGTCTGTTGTAATTGACTGGAACTGACGACAATGCCATGGGTGGAATCTACCGATTCATCGTAGTCCTCACCCCGTAGCCGCCGACAAATCTGGGTTTTGCCGACTCGGCCATTGCCTAACACCATCAGCTTGACATCGGGAATAGTTTCAATGCCCGCTTCCAGGTCATGAAGATGGGAACGAAGCTGTTCGAGGCAATTGTCGCCATAGCTTTGGGAAAGCACCTCGGCTGGAATGCCGGGAAGCTCGGCTTGATAAAGGCCAAGTTGTTGCAATGAAGGCTTATCCCAGAAGCCTTCGGGGATAAGCTTTAGTTCGCACCTGGAACAATACAGCGTTTGCAGCGCCGTGAGGCCGATCAGCGGCGACAGGTCGGCGACTGAAGTATGGGAGCAATGCAGCGCTTGCAGCGCCGTGAGGCCGGTCAGCGGCGACAGGTCGGCGACTGAAGTACCGGAGCAAGCCAGCGTTTGCAGCGCCGTGAGGCCGGTTAGCGGCGACAGGTCGGCGACTGAAGTGTGGGAGCAAGCCAGCGTTCGTAGCGCCGTGAGGTCGGTCAGCGGCGACAGGTCGGCGACTGAAGTACCGGAGCAAGCCAGCGTTTGCAGCGCCGTAAGGTCGGTCAGCGGCGACAGGTCGGTGACTGAAGTGTGGGAGCAATCCAGCGTTTGCAGCGCCGTGAGGCCGGACAGCGGCGACAGCTCGGCGACTGAAGTGTCGGAGCAATGCAGCCTTTGCAGCGCCGTGAGGCTGGTCAGCGGCGACAGGTCGGCGACTGAAGTACCATAGCAATGCAGCGTTTGCAGCATGGCGAGATCGGACAGCGGCGACAAATCGATGACCGAAGTATCAAAGCAATATAGCGTTTGCAGCTCCGTAAGACCGGACAGCGGTGACAGGTCGGCGACTGAGGTAGAGCCGCAATCCAGCCCTTGCAGCTCCGTAAGACCGGACAGCGGTGACAGGTCGCATAATGCAGTCCCAGACAGCACCAAATATTGTAGTTCAGGCAATAGAGATAAACAGGCTAATCCCTCTCCAAAGTCATGATTAGCTATGCCGCTAACCGCTTCTATCAACCCTCCATCATGCCCCTCAAAGCCATAACCCAAATTCAAGTTCCGCAAATGCCGCAAGTCGAACAGCTCATCCGGTAGCGTCTCCAACCCTAACATCCCTAAATCCAAATAGCCGGTGCGAGCCTTTGCTTCCAATGCGATGCGCTCTCGGGCGATGCACATCCCCTGTTCAGATGGGTCGGATTTCATAATTTTTCCTAAAATATTTCGCTTAACCGTTCTGCCTGATTACCTGTCTGGAAAAGTAAGGCCTTATAAAGACTTGCAGAGACAAAAAGGTTTCTGGTCTTGCATTGTGCATCTACCTACCCTTTTTCCTCATACTCATATAATTTGAGCAATAGCCCTGCCGCCTTGACTGGCAACGAGTATTGACGCTTGGTAAGCAGTATCGGAATTTGTCAGAAACGCAGTGCTTGGGTGGGCTTATCATGCTATGGAGCGACCAATCTACTTGTTAGCGCCGCACAACATGCTCTTTCAACCAGTCTAAAAAATCTTGCCGGTTCATTTTACTGGCAGCAACCGCCAAAATTACGGCTTCTTGACTATCAACGTCGGCTTGTATTTCATAACCATTCATCAGCAAGGTAACTTCAAGCGAGGCATGACCGATACGTTTATTGCCATCGACAAACGGATGGTTGTTAATCAAAGAGAAACCTACCACCGCTACTTTTTCGATTAATGTCGGGTACAGCTCATGATCTGCATAAGTCATCAGAGGCTGGGCCACTGCGGATTCCAATCCCTCTTGATTACGTATACCGGTAGCACCACCTGATTGTTCAATGACTCGTTTATGCAGTTTTATGACCTGATCCAGCGTTAATAATTGCATTAGGACAACCGTTTATACAACTCTTCGTTTTTATCCAGGGCGTAATCCATAGCTTGCTCAAAATCGAGGCGGTTGTCGCTATCCGCTTCCTGTATTTTGATTTTATGTTTCGGTAAATTTTCCAATATTTCCAATAACGCATCATACAAAGTATCTTCAACTTGAATGGTTAATGTTTTCATGATGTCTCCCCTGTTTGTTCCAGTGCATTAGGTTAGGATAACCTGCGGCTAGATGATAGTGCACATTGAATTAAAAATGATGCGTAGGCTTTGCCTGAAAGTTTGAGCATTTAACGTTTGAAACCAAGTCACATGCCCCAGCCTTCCATAACTCCCCATAAAAGAAGCTCTTTCCTACAGCCAGCTCTCATATTTAAGCAATGGAACACGATCAAAATGTCGTACGTTATTGGTAATTAAGATCAAGTTATTCGCAATTGCAATAGATGCAATTTCAAGATCGGCTAAATCGAGTGGTGTGCCGCGTTTCTCAAGTTCTGCGCGAATCCGGCCACAAACATAAGCGGCTTTTGCATCAAAGCCGACTATATTTACCGCCGGCAATAAAATGGTTTCCAGGTTGTTTAAGTGATATCCAGGACGCTGGCTTTTTTCTGCGCCATAGACAATCTCGGAAATAGTGATCGTAGAGATATACTGCTGGTTTTTCGATACTTGTTCTAACTTGGCTAACAGGTTTTGTGAGGGTCGCGGTTTTACAATATTAGTAATCGTATCCGTATCAAAGAGAAACATCGCGCCCTTTTCCACCATTCGCACGCAAAGTTTCTATATCGCCCATCGCATCCGTTACTTCATCAAAACCTTGCCATTTTCCTGCGATTGCAGCTAAACCTTGTTTTTCTTCGTATTGTTCCAAAATATTAAGATCATCAAGACTAACCAATGCGGCAACAGGCTTATCGCGTCTGGTTATAATAAATCTCTCCTGAGAATACTGGTTCTTGGCTATGAGTTCTGAAATATGTGATTTGGCTTCTGCTACGGATACTAGTGTAGTCGTCATATATTATTCCTCATAATTACCTTTTGGTCATTATGACTTGTCTATGAACGTTTTTCAATGAAGTGACGTAAGCCAATGAAACCCAACTATTTTCCAGTTGCCGAATAGTCACTCACTTAAATTGCCCCCTATCCAACTCTTTCAAGTGCTTTA
>CAZJOY010000221.1:0-6891 GCA_964547705.1 uncultured Methylobacter sp.
CGGAAGTTGAACCGTCGTCCGATAATAATGCTGACCTGCCGGATGAAATGGATGACTTTTTCAGCCTCGGCGGTTTTGATAACTCGGATATGATTCAGGATGATGAGGTTGCCCCCTCTACTCCTGCTAAGGTGGAGCCTGATCAAGCGCTGCCGGCAACAGTTGAACCGTCGTCCGATAATAATGCCGACCTGCCCGATGAAATGGATGATCTCTTCAGTCTCGGCGGTTTTGATGAGTCGGATTTGATCCAGGATGATGAGGTTGACTCATCCACTCTTACTGAAGCAGAGCCTGATCAAGCGCATCAAGTAACTGTTGAGGAATCATTTAGTGATTTACAGAATGATGAAAATAGCTTTGATAGTTTATTCATGGATTCTGACTTTAATGCGGAGGATGTATTAGAGCAAACGGCCGATAAGAAAGGTGAGTTCGGCGATGATACGGATTTGAGCGAAATTGATGAGTTTTTTCAGTTGGATGAGGTGAGTGATGACTTTTCCAAGGAAACAGGGGAAGGGCTGTTAGCAGGGGGAGAGCAATCAATTCAAGATGAAGATGATTTTCTTTTGCCGGATTTCGATATCACTGCCGATATGGAAATTTCCGATATGGGCAGTAATTCAGGTGCTAAAGAAAGCGATTTAACTGATGCTTTTGGTGACAGTGACTTTCTGGACGATGATGTTATTCAGGCTTTTAATCCGGAAACGCCGGAACTCAAGCCGGGAGACGGCGAAGCGGTTTTTGAGTCTCAGCCGAAACAATCTGCCGATAAGACTCCAGAAAATCTTGAAAATGTAAAAAACAGTTCCTCAGTATCTGAGCAAGGAGATGTTAAAAAACAGTTGGAAGATGCTGAGCGTAGGGTTAAAAAAGCAAAGCTCTTAGGTTATATAGCGTTAGGATTTGGTACTGTTGCGTTAAGTGCGGCAGCTGGGTTGGGATTGATGACCTATAATGCAAAATCCGAGGTTTCAAAACTAACTGAAACAGTTTCAACTCTTGAGGCAAGCTTGTCGAAGAATGCTGAAAATAATCCCAATGAAGAAATCAATGCTGTGATGGATTCTGTTGTGCAGCTGAACCAGAAGGTCTACGGGTTCATAACGGAGCTTAAAGGAAACCCTCAGTCTCTAGCCGATTTGTTAAGCAACAAGGTGCCTGATATTGTGGCAAAACAGGACATGGTCAGTAAGGCGTTGAACATGCTGCAAACTAAAGTCGGGGGCGAAGGAAGAATGCCTTTGTTGGAATCGTTAGTTGTCGATCCTGTCAAGGCTGAGGCCACCCATAATCCGGTGCCTGCCAAAATCGAGCCGGCCCAAGAGCACGCTTCGAGCAAAGAGAATGAGGCACATCCGGCCAAGGAAAAAACCGCGCATGAAGTTGCCCCAACTAAAGAGAGAGCAAAGCATGAAGAAGCACCTGCCAAAGTAGAGCCTGCTCCCGAAGCCGCGCCCGTTAAAGTTCAAGCTGAGGCCGAACCGGCTAAACCAGTCATGCCACCGAAAGCTATTTTGAAAAAAGAGGAGCCTGTAAAAATAGATGCGCCGACAACCGTTGGGAAGTGGGGGGTCAATTTGGTGGCATTCAAACAGGAATGGTTTGCCAGAAGCAAAGCCGCTGAATTTGCACGGCAAGGTATTTTTGCCGAAGTAATACCCGTCCATGAAAAGAACACAACAATGTATCGGTTACGCGTCGGCGGCTTTAGAACCAAAGCGGAAGCCAATGCAAATACGGCCAGGATCAAACAAGCGCTTAATCTGGATTCGGTTTGGGTGAGCGATAACTAGACGAGCGTCTCGGGCATGAGGGAGAAAAAGCTTGTTGTGGCAGTATCATCCAGAGCGCTATTCAATTTGGATGAGTCGCACGCGATATTCGAAGCACAAGGCAAGGAAGCTTTCTGCCAGCATCAAATAGAACATGAAGATGAAATTTTGGAACCGGGTTACGGTTTTGTCTTGGTTAAAAAACTTTTGGGTTTAAATGACCATTGCTCCGAGGATCCTCTGGTTGAAATTATCCTGTTATCGCAAAATAGTGCCGATACCGGCTTGAGGATTTTCAATTCCATTGCTCATTACCAGTTAAAGATTATCCGCGCGGCATTTACCAGCGGCGTTTCTCCCTATAGTTATATTCCCGCCTTCGGCGCTCACCTGTTTCTATCGACCAATGCCGATGATGTCGCAAAAGCGCTGTGTGCAGGTTTTGCGGCGGCGACTATTCTTTGCGGTCCTTCGATGGCGCATCATTCCGATCAGTTACGTATTGCTTTCGATGGTGATTCAGTGTTGTTTTCGGATGAGTCGGAACAAATTTATCAACAGTACGGCCTTGATGTGTTTGCCGAAAATGAACGTAGCAAAGCGAAGCAACTATTGCCTGGAGGGCCTTTTAAGGATTTTTTGAGTGCTTTGCATTATATTCAAACGCAATTCGATCCTGAGTCATCGCCGATAAGAACCGCATTGGTTACGGCGCGGTCGGCTCCGGCTCATGAGAGGGTAGTCAGGACACTAAGAGCCTGGGGTATCCGTATTGATGAGGCATTTTTTTTGGGCGGCATCGACAAGGGGGCTTTCTTGAAAGCGTTCGGCGCGGATATTTTCTTTGATGATCAAAAAGGTCATTGTGAATCTGCCGCCCAGCATGTCGCCGCCGCGCATGTGCCGCACGGCATCGTTAACCGGAACGGTTGATCTATAAGACACTCTGTTTTGAATGGGCCCCGGCCTGTTCTTTGACCAGTTTCGGTACCATATAGCCGGGCAGGGTGGCTTGGACTTGCCGGATAAGCGCCAGTGCTTGGGTTTCAGAAACTTCAAAATGTCCTGTTCCGGTCGCCTTATCCAATAAGTGCAGATAATAAGGAATGATGCCGTGACAGAACAGTTGCTCGCTCAGATTGCATAGGGCTTCTGCATTATCATTTACGCCTTTTAACAACACGGCCTGATTAAACAAGGTAATCCCTGCGTTTTTTAGCGATTTGCAAGAGGCAATCACACGGTCACTGATTTCGTTGGCATGATTGCAGTGAGTGACGATGATAATTTGTTTGGCGCTTTGGGTTAGCGTGTTAATGAACTCACCGGTTATCCGGGCTGGCAGCACGATCGGCAGTCGGCTGTGTATCCGAATGCGTTTCAAGTGCTTGATGCTTTCCAGTTGCTGAATAAGCCGGGCTAGTCTTGAATCACTCAGCAATAACGGATCGCCGCCGCTTAAAATAACTTCCGAGATACTGGTGTCGTTTTGTATAGCTTGTAAGGCCGCGTCTTCCTTTTGCTTGCTAAGCTGTAAATCAGCGTACGGGAAATTGCGCCGGAAACAATACCGGCAATTGATGGCGCAACTGCCGGTATTGATAAACAAAACGCGGCCATGGTATTTGTGTAAAACGCCGGTTTGAGTGGCCGATGCAAGATCGCCGACAGGATCATTGCTGAATCCAGGGTAATCGAGCAGTTCTTCGTTAATAGGTAATACCTGACGTAATAAGGGGTCGTGCGGGTTGCCTTTTTCGATGCAGGCAGCAAAACTTAACGGGATGAGTAAAGGGAAATTTTTAGTTGCTGCGATTGAAACCGGTAAATCATCCGGTGATAAATGCAGGTAATGGCAGAGTGCTTCAATGTTGTTAAAAGCTTCGGCAAGTTGTTGTTGCCAGTTTTTAGTAAAGTGCTGGATTTCAGATTGTAGCTCGGGCATCAGAGATTATTAAAGTTTCTATCGGTTGTTGCCTCTATTATAATGGTTGAGTTTACATTGTTTGTCATATTTGAGGATAAAATGGCTATCTATAGCACTAATGAGTTTAAAGCCGGGTTGAAGATCATGTTGGATAACGACCCTTGTGCAATTATTGAAAATGAATTTGTTAAACCTGGAAAGGGTCAGGCTTTCAACCGGGTGAAAATAAGAAACTTGAAAACCGGTCGGGTGATTGAAAGAACCTTTAAGTCGGGTGAATCTCTTGAAGGTGCGGATGTTGTCGACGTCGAGATGCAATATCTCTATAACGACGGACAATTTAGGCATTTTATGGTGCCGGATACTTTCGAGCAGTACCAATGCGATGAAAAAATCGTCGGTGATTCTGGTAAATGGCTTAAAGACCAGGATTCTTGCACGGTAACTTTATGGAACGATTCGCCCCTGGCTATTTCTCCTGCCAATTTTGTTGAGTTGACAATTGTTGAAACTGACCCGGGCGTACGCGGCGACACCTCGGGAGGCGGCGGTAAGCCGGCTACTTTGGATACAGGCGCCGTGGTCAGAGTGCCATTATTTGTGCAACAGGGTGAAGTGATTAAGGTCGACACTCGAACCGGCGAATACGTTTCCCGCGTAAAAGAATAGTGCTGCAGGACTGGCAACCGACATGCTCTCTGGAGCTGATGCGTTTAAGAGCGCAGATGCTGGCCGATATACGTCGGTTTTTTGCCGACAGGTCGGTACTGGAAGTGGAGACGCCGTTGCTTAGCCACAGTGTCGGAACAGATCCGCAGTTGGCATTTTTTACCACGGAGTATTGTTTGCCGCCGCAGCGGCAAACACTGTTCTTGCAAACATCGCCTGAGTTTGCAATGAAACGTCTGCTCGCGGCCGGCAGCGGTTCTGTCTACCAGATAGGTAAAGCGTTCAGGAACGGTGAGGCAGGGCGTTTTCATAATCCTGAATTTACCATGCTTGAATGGTATAGGGTCGGCTTTACATTGTCTCAGTTAATGGATGAGATTGCCGATCTGATCGAAACGCTGTTCATTGGCCGGTTATTACCGGAAACGAAAAGAGTCAGTTATCAGGAACTATTTGTTTCGTTTACCGGTTTAGATCCTTTAGTGTTTTCCTATCAGGATTACTGTGCCTTTGCCAAGGGATGTGGATTATCCGAGGCAGTAGATATTTGCGGGCATGATCATGCGATGTGGCTGGATTTTATATTTAGTCATAAAGTTCAGCCACATTTAGGTGACAATGCTGTATGCATGGTTTACGGTTATCCCGCATGCCAATCGTCACTGGCGAAAATCAATAAAGATAATGCACAGATCACTGAGCGGGTTGAATTATTTATCAATGGTATTGAGCTTGGCAATGGCTACTACGAACTAACTGATGCAGAAGAACAAAACAATCGCTTTGATAAAGAACTGACTATCAGGCAACAACAAAACCTGCCAGCTTCCGTTAAAGATGAACATCTTATTTCAGCGTTAAAATCCGGATTGCCTGAATGTTCAGGCATGGCGATAGGTCTGGATCGTTTATTGATGCTGTTATCGGATAGTGCATCTATTGAAGATGTGCTTAGTTTTCCTATTCGCAGGGCTTAAGCTTCTTTAAACATTTACTGTGATATAATCCGCCGAATTTTTAACATTGGGCAATGCCGTTTTATTTTTAGACTTCTACATGAAATTAAATACTCTTTCTCGCTTGCTATTGTTATTTCTATTGGTTTCCCAAGCGGTTAAAGGCGATGAAGAGTTTGTTGTAGAAGACATTCAAGTCAAGGGCCTGCAGCGTATCTCAGTGGGTACCGTTTATAACTATCTTCCCGTTAATGTAGGGGAAAAGTTTTCGTTAGATAATGTAGGCCCGGCAATTAAGGCGCTATTCAAAACCGGCTTTTTCAAGGATGTTTCTTTAGAAAGAGAAGGATCAACGCTAGTCGTTAACGTGGTAGAGCGACCTTCTATTGCAAAAATCATTTTTGAAGGCAATAAAGATTTAAGTAAAGACGATTTAACTAAAGCCTTAAAGAAAATCGGTTTAGCTGAAGGCAAGGTGTTCGACCAACAGGTGTTGGATAAAGTCGAGCAGGAATTAAGCCGTCAATATTTCAGTCACGGTAAATACGGCTTAAAGATTACTACAGACGTGTCCAATCTTACCCGCAACCGGGTCGGTATCCATATCAAGATTTCTGAGGGTAGGGTAGCCAAAATCAAGCAGATTAATATTGTCGGTAATAACGTTTTTGATGATGAAACACTATTGCGCAATCTTGAATTAAGCACTTCCAATCTGTTGTCGTTTTATACCAAGAACGATCAGTATTCCAAACAAAAGTTGCAGGCAGACTTGGAAACTTTGCGTTCCTATTATCTGGATCGCGGTTATATTAACTTCAATATCGAGTCCACGCAGGTCGCTATTACGCCGGACAAAAAAGATATTTATGTAACCATCAATGTTAAAGAAGGCGATGTTTATAAATTGGAAAAGGTCAAACTAGCCGGTAATCTGGTGGTTGATCCTCCTGAGCTTATTAAATTGGTAAAAGTCGGTCCTGAAGAAATTTTTTCCAGAAAAAATGCTACAGAAACATCTAAAGCAATTTCTGATCGTTTAGGTGATGACGGCTACGCTTTTGCAAACGTTAATATGGTACCGGAAATCAACGAAGCTAAAAAAACAGTCGATATGACTTTTTTTGTCGATCCGGGTAAACGTGTTTATGTTAGACGGATTAACATGAAAGGCAACAGCAAAACCCGTGATGAAGTACTGCGCCGCGAAATGCGGCAAATGGAGTCCAGTTGGGCTTCCAGTTCAAAAATCGAACGGTCGAAAACACGTCTTGAGCGCTTAGGTTATTTCGAAGAGGTAAATGTTGAAACGCCTCCGGTTACGGGCACGGCCGACCAGATTGATGTTAATTATACGGTAACGGAAAAACCGTCGGGCAACCTGTCAGCCGGTATAGGATTTTCTCAGACTCAAGGGATAGTATTGAATGCCAATATGGCCCAGGATAACGTTTTCGGAACGGATAAACGGGAGAATGTTACCTATAATAATAGTGTATACATAACAATCTATCAGTTTGGACTTTAAAAACCATATTTCACTATGGATGCGGTAAGC
>CAZJOY010000222.1:0-6891 GCA_964547705.1 uncultured Methylobacter sp.
ACTGATTCCATTGTTACCAAGACCGACCTAAAGGGGATTATTACTTATGCTAATGAGGATTTTATCCAAATTAGCGGATTTACCAAGGAAGAGTTGATCGATTCGCCGCACAACATGATACGACATCCAGATATGCCGGCAGAAGTGTTTGAAGATCTGTGGAAATCGATGAAAGTGGGCCGTCCGTGGACTGGGGTGATCAAGAACCGCTGCAAAAACGGCGACTTTTATTGGGTATTAGCCAATGTTACACCTTATTATGAGAACGATCAGCTGGTTGGCTATATGTCGGTACGCAGCAAGCCCAGCCAAAAGCAAGTTACAGAAGCCGGTGAAGCTTACCGGAAGTTTCGCGAAGGCAACGCGGGCAATTTAAAAATACAGGACGGTAAAATTGTTCAAAAAACACTGCTTGCCAGGCTTCCGTCATTAAAAAATATTAGCATCAAAGCCCGTTTATTGATGGTTATCGCCATTATGTCAGCTTTGCTGCTGGTTATCGGCAGTATGGGAATATTGGGCATGAGCAAGGCCAGCGAGGGCTTGCGTAGCGTTCATGATGATCGCATGCTACCCTCGAACCGGATTTTCCAGGTTCAAAAATTACTGTTGACTAATCGGCTGCGTATTACGGCCAGTCTGTTCAATTCTACTCCTGAATCGATTCAGAAAAATATCGCCGAAGTGGAACAACACATCGTAGACATCAGCAGGATCTGGGATGCATACCTTAAAAGTTCGTTGAGTCCGGAAGAAAAAATTCTGGCAGATCAGGTTACTAATGATAAAAACCGCTTGGTAATGGAAGGTTTACAGCCGGCTATTTCTGCATTACGCAATAATAATGTCGCGCTTGCGAGTACGATTATAGAAAACAAAGTTAACTCTCTTTACGAACCGGTCGGCGACGGGATTCAAAAGTTATTGCAATTACAGATAAGCATCGCTGAACAGGAGTTCGACGCAGGCGAGTCTCGCTACTACAGTACCCGAATGATTGCCGGCATTTTGATCGCTTCGGGTATTTTGCTGGCTCTCTGGCTGAGTCTTTCTTTGCTGCGTTCCATTGTGCGTCCGCTTAACGGTGCTATTAACCATTTTGGCCAAATTGCTCAAGGTAATTACAACGATGTGATTGAGCTCAAAGGCAACAACGAAGTTGGGAAGGTGTTAGCGGCCCTTAAGGCGATGCAAATCAACTTAGGTTTTGCTGTCGCAGAAGCTAAACGCATTGCCGATGAGAACCTTCGCGTTAAAATTGCGTTGGACAATGTCAGTACCAGTGTAATGATTGCCGACAGCAGCCGTAATATTGTTTATGCCAATAAGTCGGTGATTGATATGTTTAGTAAAGCAGAAGCGGATATCCGCAAGCTGTTACCGAATTTTGCCGCTAACAATTTGATAGGTACTAATATTGATGCTTTCCATAAAAATCCCTCGCTTCAGGCACAGTTAATCTCTGAGTTCACCAGTTCCAGCACTGTCAGTATCGAATTAGGTAATCGCTTTATGGTGGTCACTGCCAGTCCTGTAATCAACTCGCAAGGCAAGCGCATGGGGGCGGTCGCCGAATGGCTGGACCGTACCTCTGAGGTCATGGTGGAAAAAGAAGTGGCTGTTATTTTGGTTGCCGCCGTTATGGGCGACTTTACTCAACGCATTGTCATGCAAGGCAAAACAGGTTTTTATCGCGAGTTGAGCGAATCGATCAATCAACTGATGCAAACCAGCGAAAGCGGTCTGAACGAAGCGGTACGCGTATTCAATGCTTTATCTCATGGAAAACTGACCGAGAAAATTGTCAATCACTATACGGGTACTTTCGGGCAACTTAAAGAGGATGCCAATTCCACTGTAGATGACCTGAATAAAATTATCGGCCAAATTCACGAGATTGCCGATTCGATCCACGATGCGGCAAAAAACATTGCCGTCGGTAACACGTCGTTGTCACACCGAACTGAAGTGCAGGCTTCCAGTTTGCAGCAAACGACCGCCAGCATGCAAAAACTGACTTCAACTGTGCATCAAAATAGCGATAACGCCAAACATGCCAGTGAACTTGCTGTTAGCGCCTCCGATACTGCCGGCAAAGGTGTTGTCGTTATTGGACAAGTAGTAAAAATGATGGAAGCGATTAATGAGTCCTCGCGTAAAGTCGTTGAGATTATTGCCGTGATCGACAGCATCGCCTTCCAGACCAATATACTTGCGCTGAATGCCGCCGTAGAAGCGGCTCGAGCAGGAGAGCAGGGACGAGGTTTTGCTGTAGTCGCCGGTGAAGTGCGCAATCTTGCACAGCGCGCTGCGGCTGCCGCCGGGGAGATCAAAAACCTGATTGGCGACTCGGTTGAAAAGGTTGAAGACGGCAGCAAGCTGGTTACTCAAGCCGGCTTAACTATGGAAGACATCGTCAAATCCATCCGTGGCGTCACCGCGATCATGTCCCAGATAAGTGCTGCTTCTGTGGAGCAAACGTCCGGTATTGAGCAAGTGAATTTGGCTATTTGTCAGATGGACGACGTAACTCAGCAAAATGCCGCCTTGGTCGAGCAGGCTTCAGCCGCTGCTGAATCTTTGGAAGAACAAACGCAACAGATGACGGTCACGGTTGCGCATTTTAAAATGGACGACGATAGTAATGGTAGTGATGGTTTTTTATTAGAGCTGGATAAACAGGAAACTAAAACGCATCATGATCCAGTGGGGCATATAGTCAAACTGGACCCACAGTCTGCAAATAGCGGTGGTTGGGAAGAGTTTTAACATTGCTTTTTTAAGGCAAAAACAATTGAGCCGCGGCAGCCGGATTTGAAGCAAAATAACAGTGCAGATAGCTGGCTGTTAAGCGCTTTAGCCGATAAATAGCTTCTCCGGTTGAAGTATTATGCAGGCGTTCGCCGAATACGGCAGCTGCAAGCGGCGTTTCAATCAGCGAGTGATGAAAGGTGTGACCGCGCAACAAGCCGCCGGGCATCGGCGCGGATTGATAGCCCAAACCTTTCAGCCGGGATTGCATCACCGCGCGACCCGGTAACAAACCAACCATTTCGCCGCGATTGCCGGCTTTATCTTCAAGCGATTCCAGCAAGTACAACATCCCCCCGCATTCGGCATAAATCGGTTTACCCAGCTGAAAATGCGTTTGCAGTGCCGACTTCATACCCAGATTATCCTGTAGCGTTCGCAAATGCAGTTCGGGATAACCGCCCGGCAGGTAAATGCTGTCGATGTCGGGCAGCGCGGCATCCGCCAGCGGCGAAAAGAAAATCAGCGCCGCGCCCATCGCGTTCAGTAAATCCAGGTTGGCTGCATAAATAAACGAAAACGCGGTGTCGCGGGCAATGCCGATGCGGACGCCAGACAACAATTGAGGCGGCGTTTGCTGTTTGGGTAATGTAAATGCCACCGTTTCCGGCAAGTTCGCCAGTTCGGTTGATGCGATTGCGTCGGCTGCGGCTGATATTCGCGGTTCGAGGTCCGACACTTCTTCAGCCTGAACCAAGCCCAAATGCCGTTCCGGCAATACAAAGCGGTTATCGCGCATTATGCCGCCGAAATAGCGCAAGCCGGGCGGCATGCCTTGCATGATCATTTCGGCATGGCGCGGGCTGGCAATGTTATTGGCCAAAACGCCGGCGGACGGCAGTCCCGGCCGATAGTTGGCAAGCCCATAGGCAACGGCTCCGAGCGTTTGGGCCGTGCCGGTCGCATTTATCACCGCCAGCACCGGCACCGAAAACAGTTCGGCAATATCGGCGCAGCAAGGCTCGCCATCGAATAAGCCCATCACGCCTTCGATCAAAATCAAATCGGCTTCTTGCGCGGCTTCATATAACAACCGGCGGCATTCGCTTTCGCCCATCATCCAAAGGTCGAGCTGGTGGACCGGCTGGCCGCAAGCGCGTTCAAGTATCATCGGGTCGAGAAAATCGGGGCCGGATTTAAATACCCGGACTTTGCGGCCTTGTTCGACATGATAACGGGCCAGCGCGGCGGTGATCGTCGTTTTGCCGTGGTTGGAGCCGGGCGCGGTGATGAACAGGGCGGGGCAGCGAACTGCGTTATCGCTTCCGGCACATCCTATATTGCTTGGCACACTCATTTCCAAGCAGTCCCAGTCAATTCGGATAATCGCGCCGCGACCGGTTGGCGGTTAAGGTGATAACCGATAAAGACCAGCTCCGATCCTGTTGCTGAACGTTCACCGGCATCGGCAGTTATTACGACGCGCGTGCGCACGCCTTGCACCAGAACGGATTGATCGGGATTAGCAACGCGGATAAAACCTTTACAGCGCAACAGCGGTTCCTCTTTAGCCAGCTCAATCAACGCCTGTTTCAATGTTTCCGCTTGCTGCGCTTCCTGGCTACGCAGTACGAACGACAGCCAGCCGGGGTCCTGCTCATGAAAATGTTTGTGCGTTGCCAGTCCGTGACTATGACTCGCCAAGCCGGAATGGGCATGACCATTCAGCCTTATATGGCTGGCTAATGTCGGCGTATCGGAACCGGGTATCGGCGTAAAGCGGTGGCTATGCGGGGTGAACGTCGGTTGATGCAGGCGCAAACCCAGCGCGAGCCGGATATCCAACTGGGCGTTATAAGCAAGTTCAAGAAAGCGCACATTCGGTGCACGGTCGCGAACGCGCTGCTCCGCCTGCAACAACGCATCTTCATCCAGCATGTCGATTTTATTCAGCACCACGACATCGGCATACTCAAGCTGTTGCTCAAACAAAGCGGCGACTGAATCCTGAACGGCGGCGTGCCGGCTGTCATCACTCAAGTCACGGTCAAATTGGTCGGACAGCAATAACGGCGTATCGACCACGGCCAGCGTCGCATCCAGGATAAAATCCCCGGCCAGCTCGGGCGATTGCAATAGCTCCATGATTGCTGTCGGCAGCGCCAGCCCCGAAGTTTCTATCAAGACATGATCGACATTGGCCCTGCGTTCGGCGATAGCCAGCATGGTCGGGATAAAGTGTTCGTCATCGCCATAGGCAATCAGGCCGTAAGGGAAGTCATGAATCCGCACATGCCGGTCGCCGCCGGCGTAGGCGTTAATCAGCGTACCGTCTATCGACACCTCGCCGAACTCATTGATCAATAACGCAAGGCGGCGGCTTTGCCTGCTTTTAATCAGGCTGCTCAGTAATGTGGTTTTACCGGAACCAAGGAAACCGGTAACGATGGTGACTGGAATTAGCTGTTGATATTCCATGGTAATTTCTTATTTGAAAATAGATAAAAGCAATCACCACGAAGACACGAAGAGCACGAAGAAATAAAACTTCGTGCTCTTCGTGTCTTCGTGGTGAATAAAACTGCTTTTAATCATTTGATTATTCGCTTATAGGTTGGCATGCCATGCTTGTAACTGCTGCAATACCGCATCGAAAGTTGAGGTAATAAACGGATACTCAAGTTTCGGACGCTTGATCACCAGCAACGGTATATTTAGCGCCTGTGCCGCCGCCACTTTGGCTTGATATCCGCCTGCATCGCCGGAGTCTTTGGTAACCACGCAATCGATTTTTAAATCCCGCCATAAGGCCGTGTTAAAAGCCTCGGAGAACGGCCCTTGCATCGCGCAAATATGGCTGCGCGGTACGCCCAGGTCGATTGCTCTTTGGATGAATTCGGGCTCGGGCGTCATGCGTACAAACCATTCGCGTTCTGCGGCTCCTGGTGCTTGGATAAAAGCGACCAAATCCTTGGAACCGGTAGTCAGGAAAATACGTTTACCGAGTTTAATGGCTTGCTCGGCTGCTTGCTCCGTAGAATCGCATTCAATGCCGGAATTTGCCGCAAAAGAGCTGGGCCGTTGATAGCGCAGATACGGAATATTCAAACTTTTCGACAAGCTCATCAATTGTTCCGAGATCAACTTCGCATAAGGATGCGTGGCATCGACAATCGCTTGTGCCTGATTTTGCGTTAACGCTTGTTTTTGCGCCTCAACGCCCTGATGTCCGGCCCAGACCGACACGCCGGGGCAGTGTTGGGCCGCCACTTCGCCGCCGTATTCCGTTGCAGCCGATACCACAACCGGATAGCCGTGCTCGGCCAACTCGTTAGCCAACGCGTTGCCGTCACTGGTGCCGGAAAAAACCCATAGCGCATGCTCGGGCAGTTTATCAACAACCGGCTGTTCGGCGGGTGCATCCCAGTTATTGTAGCCGCGCGGGGTAAAAATAAAGCCGCGTTTGCGCTGGGTGAAGCGGTTGCCGATCACAATCGTGGTCAGCATATCGAACTGCAAAGACAGCAAATCTTCCAGATGATGAATACTGACTTTCTGGCCCGGCCGATAGGCATTGTGGATCACGCCGCACAGTGTAAGCGGCGATTTCGATTCCAGCATGATGTTCAGGATACGATACACGCCTTGCTGACGCCCGGCGCTTTGCACGTTATATAACACGCAAGCCAGATCGGCCTGGGCGATATGACGTCCGCGTTGCTCAATCCAGTCCCACGGGCACAGCAAGTCGGACAGGCTCAGCGTTGCGAAATCGTGCGACAGCGGCGAGCCTAATAACGATGCGCAGGCATTGGCCGAAGTAATGCCCGGTATCACATTGACGTCATAGTCATCGTCTTCCTGCATCTCATCAAAAGCCAGCGCCGCCATCGCATAAATGCCGATATCGCCGCTGGAAATCAGCGCGACTTTGGCGCCGCCACGGGCTTTTTCAATCGCCAGTAAAGCACGTTCGCGCTCCTGGGTTAATGGCGGCGTATGGATTTCCTTGCCGCTTATCCACGGCTCAATCCAGCGCAAATACAGGTCATAAGCCACGATCACATCGCTATCTCGCAACGCCGCTTCGGCGCGCGGGACAATCAAATCGCTAAATCCCGGCCCGACCGAAACCAAATT
>CAZJOY010000223.1:0-6770 GCA_964547705.1 uncultured Methylobacter sp.
CAGTAAAAAACAAATGGTGAATAGCCACATCTGCAGTCACCGCCAAGCCACGTGCTTTGGCATCGGCAATCAATTCCACTGCGCGGGCACTGGATAAACGGCTAAAATGAACGCGTGCACCGGTTTCCGGTAATAAGGCCAATACCCGTGCAATTTCGCTGACTTCAGCGCACACGGGCATACCGGGTAGGCCTAGAGTTAAATTTTCTTTACCTGCATGCACATACGCTTTTTGTTGCCACCAAGGATCAATAGGATAATGAATAAAGAGTAAGTCCTGCGTTGCTGCATATTGCAGCGCTCTATACAATAATTGTGTATTGAAAATATGGTGATAGGCTTGACTCACGGCCACACAACCCGCTTCTTTTAAAGCAGCCAGTATACGTTTTGCTTTTTCAACTTCAGAAGCAGGCGGGGTGAATATTTCGTTGGCCAATTCGACTTGCGATGGATGGATTGCCCATTTACCTTCACAACCTAATGCCGCCGCCCGTCTTGCGGCTAATTTATAACCTTCGGGATCCTTAATATCGCCAAAGGGACCATCGATAGGACGCAAGCCATAAGCTCGGCAAGCAACTGTCATCCGGCTGATCGCAAAATGCCATTGATCCCCCGGATAATCAGGATTTAAACCACCGATGTTAGTGGTTCTGGCACGGTTGCTGGCCGCATAATCGGCCACACCAAAATGCAGGGCTTCAAGACGGCCCGAGGCGCCGTTGCGGGCAATATCTTCAACATTAGCCATACCCAATGCCGTTTCAATCAAGGCCTCAATACCAATTTTATTCTTCAGCCCTTGCTGCATTTCCAACTGGTTCAACATGGCTTCTACCATATAAACATCGGCATAAACCCCCACTTTAGGGATTAAAACAGTGTCCAACTTTTCGCCGCACTGCTCGACCAGGTCGACCACATCCCGCACCATATATTGGGTATCTAAGCCGTTGATACGCACTGAAATGGTTACCCCGTGCCCTTTCCAGTGCAGGTCATTAATCGCTTCAATAATGTTCTTTCTGGCTTGTAACTTGTCATCAGGCGCTACCGCATCCTCAAGGTCCAAGAAAATAAAATCAGCGCCACTTCTCATTGCTTTTTCAAACATTTCAGGGCTAGACCCCGGAACGGCTAATTCACAGCGTTGAACTCGTTGAACTGACGCTGCATATAAGGTGTGGCTCATTGGTACTTTCCTAATTTCATTGTTGTAAATCAGCACAGGTTAGCGTAACCCGACATTTTTCGCTTATCGGGCACACTAGAGTAAACCCGGTCTACACGGCTTAAGCCGAACTTAAATTAACCGCACATTTTACTTTCAGAGGCCTCAAAGTCAATTTTTACCGTGTATTTTCCGGATTATGCCCTAAATCTAGTCTTGCCGATTCTTAGCGGCTATGTCATTATTGCCGGTTTTTGGATATTGGCTTTTTCAATATCCAAGCTGCGTTATTCACTCAACTACTATTAAAGAGGCAAGCAATGGCTGGTCGTAACCACCTATATATTCCAGGCCCTACCAATGTGCCAAATGAAATCCTGAACGCTATGCATGTCACCATGGAAGATCATCGCTCTCCTGCGTTTCCTAAACTGCTGACACCTCTTTTACAAGATCTGAAAAAAATCTTTAGAACAGAAACCGGACAAGCTTTTATATTTCCCGCAACCGGCACAGCAGGCTGGGAAGTTGCGTTGACTAATACCTTAAATCCCGGTGACAAAGTCTTAATCTATCGCTTCGGCCAATTCAGCCATTTATGGGCCGAAATGGCAAAACGCCTGGGTTTCGATGTTGAAATTCATCAAGAAACTTGGGGTAAAGGTATTCCTTTAGACAGGCTCGAAGCGCGCTTAAAAGAAGACACCAACCACGAAATCAAGGCCGTTTTAGCGACACATAACGAAACAGCTACCGGTGTGACCAGCGATATTGGCGGCGTTCGTAAAGCTCTGAACGCGGCAAATCACCCTGCATTCCTGTTCGTAGACGGCGTCAGTTCTATTGCCAGCCTTGATTTTCGCATGGACGAATGGGGCGTTGACGGCGCCATCAGCGGCTCGCAAAAAGGCTTTATGATGCCTGCGGGCGGTGCATTTTTGGCATTCAGCCAAAAAGCTTTAAAAGCCGTTGAAACATCAACCTATCCGCGCTGCTTCCTGGACTTAAAAGACCAGATGAACTCCAACAAAGATGGCTATACGCCATACACACCAGCGTTGCCTATTTTATACGGCCTACGCAAAGCATTAGACTTGTTGTTAGAAGAAGGCCTGGAAAATGTGTACGCACGCCATCATCGTTTGGCCGAAGGCGTTCGTAAAGCCGTCGCTGCCTGGGGATTAACCATCTGCGCTCAACCCGGTTTCGAGTCTAATACAGTGACTGCGATTGTGGTTCCTGCTGACAAAGATGCCAGAGACGTGATTAGCACCGCTTTTAGCCGATATGATATTTCGTTAGGCGCCGGCTTATCCGAATTAGCCGGGAAAGCTTTCCGAATTGGCCACGTTGGCGATATGAACGACGTTTCAATGTTGGGCTGTATCGCAGGTGTTGAAATGGCGATGCTGGACAGCGGTTTTGACATCAAACCGGGTTCCGGCGTTGCTGCGGCAATTGAATACTATCGTTCAACAGCGCAATAATATCGCAGGGGCGTGTGCAACACGCCCCGCACGCCAACTTAAGTAAAAATTCACTACGAAGGCACGAACGACTGCATGGATGCAGGAGGTACGACTCCACGGATGGAGGAGGTAGAGCAATGCACGGAGCAATTGCCGAGAGCAACGCAGGGAGCAGTTGCCGAGGACACGAAGCTTTTATTTCTTTTTCTATCATGGCGTTATGTTTTAAGCAGAAAGCCTGTATATTTAATCAGTAATTTTCATTCTGTTTTTCTTCGTGTTCTTCGTGCCTTCGTGGTGAGTCATCTTAGCTCATACACGCTACAGTGAGAATAATCCATGAGCAAACCTAAAGTCTTTGTTACCCGCAAGTGGCCTGCTTCAGTCGAAGCAAAACTCAAAGCCCTTTACGACGTCACTTTAAACGAAGATGACCGGCCTTTAACAGCAGACGAATTCAGATCGGCTCTGCAAAATTACGATGCTGTTTGTCCCACCGTTTGCGACTCATTCCCTGCCGATGTTATTAACGTCGAAAACAAGCGCTGCAAAATTCTGGGCAACTTTGGCGTCGGCTATAACCATATCGATATTAGTGCCGCGAAGGCGCAAGGTTTAGTGGTGAGCAACACTCCCGGCGTATTGACGCACAGTACCGCCGATATTGCGATGACCTTATTGTTAATGTCCGCACGCCGTGGCGCGGAAGGCGACCGTCTGGTTCGGAGCAAACAATGGCAAGGTTGGTGTCCGACGCAGATGCTGAGTAGCGATGTCACCGGCGCAACTTTAGGCTTAATCGGCTTTGGCCGCATCGCACAAGCCATGGCAAGAAAAGCCCATCACGGCTTCGGCATGAAAATCGTCTATTTCAAACCCAGCCCGGCTGACGAATATGTGGTTGACGACCTTAACGCCACCCGCTGCGAATCTATAGAAGAGCTACTGCAAATAGCTGACTATGTTTCGCTGCACTGCCCCGGCGGCGATGCGACCCGGCACTTAATCAATGCCGACAAGTTGAAGCTGATGAAGCCGACTGCACATTTAATCAATACTGCCCGTGGCGATGTCGTCGATAGCGCTGCACTGATTGACGCACTTAAACATAAAAGAATTGCCGGAGCAGGTCTTGATGTTTATGAAGGCGAACCTAATGTCCCCGAGGGTTTCCTTACATTGAATAACGTATCGCTACTGCCGCATCTAGGCAGCGCAACATTAGGAACACGTACCGCAATGGGTGAAAAAGTCCTGGCTAACTTGGCCGCATTCTTTGCCGGAGAGAGCCTGCCTGACCGCGTTATTTGATAGAGTTAATGCCCAAACATGATCGCGCTTGCATGCCAGGCGCGATCTGGCTTGACAGAAATCAAGGCTTATCAATTACCTCATCCCTCAACACATCAAACGCATTGAATGCAATGTTCAGGCTAAGTCTTAAATTGATGATGCTTGCTATTGTGGTACTGGCAAAAATACAGATCATAATCGCGATTTGATATTTTACTGCTATCCACGGCTCACTGCCCCCTAGAATTTGCCCCGTCATCATGCCAGGCAAAGAGACCAGTCCCATAGTAGCCATACCGGCAATAGTAGGATTAATTGCAGCTTTGACGGCATCCCGAAAATACGGACGCACGGCTTCCCAGCGCGTCGCACCCAACATTAAAAAAGTTGCATATTCGTTCTCGCTCTTGCCTAGCGTCGAATAAAAGCGCTCCAATGCGATAACGTTTCCTTGCAGACAGTTCCCGAGAATCATGCCTGCCAAAGGCACAATATAACGAGCATCGTAATAGTGAACTGGCTGAATAACCAGAACCACTAGGTAAGCTGTGGAAAACAGTATACTAAATGCGATAGCTATAAAAGTAGCGAGCGCGAAATAGCGTGATTTAAGCCCAGCTCGCCGCAGAATGCTTAAATCGGCAACCAACAGCATCACCAGTATCCATAAGCCGTTAAGCCAGGGGTGGTTAAGATCGAACAGCGTTTTCAGGTAGATGCCAACCAGCGCCAATTGAATACTCATGCGCAGGATACTGATGCCGATATCCCGATTCAAGCGCAAACCAATCAGCCAGAGCAGTAGCCAAGGCAATAAACAGAGGCCGTAAAGTATCGCCATCCGCGGCAGTTCAATATCAAGCGTTTCCATTGCGCCTTATCTGGGTCAACCGCCCTGCTTCAAGTTCAAGAATAATGCCGCAACGCTCCAGCCATGCAGGATCATGGGCCACCGAAAGAACAGTCAGGTCCGGGTCGGAAAAAACATCGAACACGGCTTGTCGGCTTTCTGTGTCCAAGGCGCTGGTGACTTCGTCCAATAAATACAGTTTTTTTCCCAATAGCAGGCCCCGTGCCAGCGCAATTCGCTGCTTTTCACCACCGGAAATGCGACTGCTTTCCTGGCGTAAAATATCTACGGGCAATTGCAGGCGCCGCAAGACCTCAATAAGCTGCGCTTCCGTGGGACGATGATCTCGATGTGCTTTGAATTGAAAAGGCAGCAACAATGCATCACGCACACTTTCAGCACCCAGCATCGGTTCTTGACCAATATAAGCAGTGCAACTTCGAATGGCCTGAACAGATGATGCAGTTAGCGGCTGTTGCCGAAAGTAAACCGTACCAGACTTTATAACGTGCAGCCCCAGTAAGGTTTTCAGTATGCTGCTCTTACCAGAGCCGGATTTGCCGCATAACGCGGCTTTGTCTCCGGCGAAAAGAGCGAAACTGATGCCGGTTAAAATTGTTTTTTGGCGAGAAGTAACCGATACACGGTCAAATTGGATAATGGGGGACATGAAGTGATTGCTCTAACAAGATTCGCCACGGTGACAGCAATGCACTAGCAAAAGACTGATTCAGCAGTAGCTTTATCGCAATAGATGCCTGACTGCGTCCCGTTCCGCTTTTAATTCAGCCTCAGTAATACGCATTCTTTGCCTGCTGAATTCATTAATCTCCAGGCCTCTGACAACATTAACTTCGCCGTCAGCAACAGTGATCGGAAAAGAATAAACCAACCCCGGCTCAATGCCATAATTGCCATCCGACAATACTGCCATACTGACCCAATCGCCTGGTTCGGTGCCCAATGCCCAGGTTTTCATTTGCCCTATCGCCGCATTTGCAGCCGATGCAGCACTGGATTGCCCTCTGGCTTTAATAATTTCGGCGCCGCGTTGCTGGACGATCGGGATAAACTCATTAACATACCAATCATTGTCAACCAAGGATAAGGCATCTTGTCCTTTGACCTTGGCGTGATGAATATCGGGATACTGCGTAGTGGAATGATTACCCCAAACGGCCATGTTTTTTACATCAATCGGTAAAACACCACATTTTTCAGCCAATTGGCTTAGCGCCCGATTATGATCCAATCGGGTCATTGCAGAAAAATTCTCCGGTCTTAAATCCGGTGCATTGCTTAAGGCAATCAAGGCGTTAGTGTTAGCAGGGTTGCCGGTTACCAGAATTTTCACCTCTCTGCTGGCAACATCATTCAAAGCTTTCCCTTGAACCGCAAAAATCTCTGCATTCACTTCCAATAAGTCCTTGCGTTCCATACCCGGTCCTCTCGGTCGTGCACCAACCAAAAAAACATAATCAACATTCTTAAAGGCTTGCCTGGGATCATCCGTGACTTCAATGCGATGCAGTAAAGGAAAAGCACAATCTTTCAACTCCATCACCACGCCTTGCAAGGCGTTCATGGCCGGAGGAATTTCAAGCAAATGCAATACAATCGGCTGGTCTCGTCCCAGCAATGCACCGGCAGCCAACCGAAACAGCAAAGAATAACTAATTTGGCCTGCGGCGCCTGTTACAGCGATATGAACGGGTGTTTTCATCTGATTCTCCTTTAATTTATTTTTTCTAAGCATATTTTTGGCAAGACTACCAAACTACCTGGAAAATATTGCAACCAAGTCCATTCCCGACAACGCAAAACAACCACAGCATAATTCCATTTTTACAGATAATAACGAAGATAAGCCTCTACAAGCAAGCATATCAAAAAAACATACTTGAGATTCAAGGCATGCCTAAACGGGAAGCAGGGCAATCGCGCTAAGTTGGTTCTTTGCCAAAGATCAGTTCAAACCGGTAAT
>CAZJOY010000224.1:0-6717 GCA_964547705.1 uncultured Methylobacter sp.
AGATTTTCATGGTCAACAAGGCCAAGCAATGGCTGGTCGAAAACGATTTCGACTTTATTATTACCGGCGAGGTGATCGGCCAACGGCCTATGTCGCAACGTAAGGATACGATGCCGGTAATATCCAGAGAATCGGGAGCCGATGACCGCTTACTGCGGCCTTTGTGTGCCAAGAATCTACCCGCAACCTTGCCGGAACGGGAGGGTTGGATTGATCGAGACAAGCTGCATGATTTTACCGGACGCTCGCGCAAACCGCAGATGGCTATGGCCGAACAATTCGGTTTTATTGACTATGCCCAACCCGCGGGTGGCTGCTGTTTCCTGACCGATGCCAGTTATTCGGCCAAGCTGGTCGACTTATGGAAAGCGCGCGACGGCGACAAGCAATACGATCTGGATGACGTGATGCTGCTGAAAGTCGGAAGGCACATTAGGCCGGGACAAAATTTTAAAGTCATCGTCGCCAGGGAAGAGGGCGAAGGCCGTTTTATGCAGGGCTACAAAAAAGAATTCATCACCTTAAATTGCGCCAGCCATGCGGGGCCGTTGGTATTGGTGGACGGTTCGCCTTCCGCTGAGGATTTGTTCCTGGCGGCAAGAATTACCGCGCGTTACGGACAGGGCCGCAATGCCGAGCAAGTCGATGTGAATATTGCCGGTAAAGACGGTTCCGAGAGAGTTATTCAGGTCAAACCGTTCGGTGCCGACGAAATCCCGCAGGAATGGTATATATGAATAGAGAAACACTAAATGCTCGCCGCTTGCTGTGCCCTTTGCCAGTCATTCGCACCCAGGATAAAGTCAAGCAGCTTAAAGCCGGCGATCAGTTGGAAGTGATTTGCACCGATCCGGGCGTGATGCAGGACATTCCGGCTTGGTGTCGTATCAATGGGCATAAGGTGTTGGAAACCAGTTCGGGCGATAACGAATACATTATTATTCTGGAAGTCGGCGGTAATGTCTGAAGTTTCAGTTGTTATCTCGTTTCCACGCGTTGACTCCCTCATTCCCACGCGCCGTGTGGAAATGCAGTATCGGCGCGCTGCGCCGCGTGATACCGTGGCGAGTAGTTTTGTTCATCAGCATTTCTGTGCTATAGGACGTAGCGCGTCCTTGGCGGCGTTCCCACGCGGCGCGTGGGAACGAGACGTTATTTTGGGCGTTGTCGCGTAATGGCTGAAGTTTCAGATGCCGTAAAAATGGATAAGTTAAAAGCTAGGGCCAGCTATGTCGGCGCGGCGATTAACGTTCTCCAAACGCTGATCAAAATCGGCTTCGGCATCCTCGGGCAGTCCGCGGCGTTGATCGCTGACGGTATTCATTCGCTATCGGATTTACTCAGCGACCTGCTGGTGATTATTGCGGTTAAATTAGGTAGCCGCGAGGCCGATCATGATCATCCCTACGGCCATCGCCGCTTCGAAACCATTGCCACCGTTATTTTAGGCAGCAGCTTGATCGGTATTGGCGGCGCTATTGTCTGGTCGGTCATGGAGCGCATGGCGAACCCTGAAAGCCTACCGGTACCGAACACGTTGTCGTTGAGCGTTGCCGCGCTGTCTATCCTGATTAACGAGTGGCTATATCAATACACCAAGCGCATCGCCAAGACGACCCGCTCCAAATTGCTGTTGGCCAATGCTTGGCACCAGCGTAGCGATGCGATTTCATCGCTGGTCGTTTTGATCGGCATCGGCGCGGTGATGATGGGCTACCCGTTGGCCGATGGTATTGCTGCGGTCGTTGTCGCGTTGATGGTCGCCAAAATCGGTTTGAATTTGGTGTTTGAAAGTATCAAGGAACTGGTCGATACCTCGTTGCCGCCGGCGCTGGTCGCCGAGATCAGGGACGCGATCCATGCGATTGACGGAGTCGAAGGTATCCATTTATTGCGCACCCGGCAAATGGGCGAGGATGCGCTGATCGATGCGCATATCGTCGTCGATCCGCGCATTACCGTATCAGAAGGCCATATGATCGGCGATATTGTCAGGGATGATTTGATCAAGCGCTTTGACGATGTGATGGACGTGCTGGTGCATGTCGATCCCGAAGATGACGAAAGCCTGCAAGAGCAAATCAGGCCGTTGTCCCGCGGCGATGTGAGACGGCTATTGGATCGTTATCTGGCGGATTTCAAGTCGGTGATAGAAGATTTCAGGATTCATTACCTGGACGGCCAGATTGAAGTGGAAGTAATTTTACCTTTTGCACTGAGCCAGCAGCCGCAACAGTTAGAAAAAATAACAAAACAATGCAAACGGATGCGGGTCGAGGTCAAAAAAATCGATAATGTGTTTGTGTTCTTTAAAGTTTGACGCGTGTTCTAAAAAATTAAAAAACTCACCACGAAGACACGAAGAAATAAAACTTCGTGCTCTTCGTGTCTTCGTGGTGAATCTTATAATCAAACAGGGCTTAATTTATGGCAGTAGGGCAGTGCAGTTTTCCAATCATGCATCCGGTAGCGGGCATTACGCTGGGCACCGCGAACGCAGGCATCAAGCAAACCGTCCGGGACGACATCCTGGTGATTCAAATGGTCGAGCAGGCGACCTGTGCGGCGGTTTTCACGCAAAACGCTTTTTGCGCCGCGCCTGTGCATGTCGCCAAAGCCAATCTGGCTCGTTCGCCGCGCTGGCTGCTGATCAATTCCGGCAATGCCAATGCCGGCACCGGCGAACAAGGCATGAAGGACGCATTGATGACCTGCGCCGATTTGGCCGAAGTGGTTGATGGAACTGCTGTTCAAGTGTTGCCTTTTTCGACTGGCGTTATCGGCCAGCCGCTGCCGGTCAATAAAATCAAGGCATCGTTACGGGAAGCAGTATTCAACCTCGATACCAACAATTGGGACAAAGCGGCTCATGCGATCATGACCACCGACACCTTCCCGAAAGGTGTATCCACAGTTATCGAAATCGACGGCCAAACCATCACGATCAACGGCATTTCCAAAGGCGCGGGCATGATCCAGCCGAACATGGCGACGATGCTGGGTTTCATGGCGACCGACGCGAAAATCGACCAAGCGCTGTTGCAGGAATGCCTAGCGGCGGCTGTCGAGCAATCGTTCAACCGCATTACCGTCGATGGCGACACCTCGACCAACGACGCTTGCGTATTGATGGCGAGCGGTTGTTCACAGGCACCGGAAATCACCCGCGACAGCGAGCACTACCCAGCCTTTGCCGATGCGGTAATGACGGTCTGCAAATTATTGGCCGAAGCGATTGTCCGCGACGGCGAAGGCGCGACTAAATTGATGCGCATCGTCGTCGAGCAAGCTTTGACCGATGAAGAAGCCGTGCGCGTCGGCAAAACCATCGCTCATTCGCCTCTGGTTAAAACCGCGTTCTTCGCCAGCGACCCGAACTGGGGTCGGATATTAGCCGCGGTTGGCCGCGCCGGTGTCGAAAACATGGTTCTGGAAGACGTGGAGTTGTATTTGGACGACGTCTGTATCGTCAGGAACGGCGGCCGGGCCGACGATTACACCGAGGAAGCCGGGCAGCGGGTCATGGACCGGGAGGAAATTACCGTAACCGTCAAACTGGGCCGTGGCAGTGCGGTGCAGGAGGTTTTGACCTGCGACTTTTCGTATGATTACGTGAAGATCAATGCGGAGTATCGGACCTGAGAATTGTAGGGCTGTAGGGGCGACTTTAGTCGCCCTTTCTCTGTTTCCATATATCGTTCTGGCGTTTGTTACTACCGGAGTGCAAGCTCTGCTTGCGCTGGCAGGCGAAGCCTGTACTCCAATTGTTTTGATTTATCGTTCCCACGCTCCATCGTCCATCGTAAAAATATGCATCCACTTCAAGTCGCCGTAGGCGTAATCAAAAATCCCGAAGGAAAAATCCTGATTTCCCACCGCCATGCCGCATTGCATCAAGGCGGCTTATGGGAATTTCCCGGCGGCAAGATCGAGCCTTTCGAAACAGCGGAAGCCGCGTTGGAGCGCGAACTGAAAGAAGAACTGAACATCGACGTCATCTCTGCTATGCCATTGATTACCATCCGCCACCGCTATCCCGACCGGTTCGTGCAGTTGAACGTATTTCTGGTCGAGCAATTTTCCGGCGAAGCCGAAAGCTGCGAAGGCCAGCCGTTCAAATGGGTGGCGCCTGCCGAACTCGATCAATACGAATTTCCTTCCGCGAACCGGCCTATCGTCGCCGCCGCCAAATTGCCGCCTTATTACGCGATTCTGGATGACGCGGACGAAGCCTTGTTATTGCCCAACCTGCAAAAAATATTGGACAAAGGCATCAAGCTGATCCAGGCCAGACTGAAAAACCTGTCTCCCACCGCTGTCGCAACATTCATCGAACAGGCCTACCCATTATGTCGACAGCAACAGGCGGTGTTGTTGATGAATTCAGCGGTTGAATGTTCCGTCGAAGTAGACGGCATCCACCTGACCAGCCGCGATTTGATGGCATTGACCGAGCATCCCGAAAACTGCCGATGGCTGGCCGCGTCATGCCACAACCTTGAGCAACTGCAACAAGCGCAAGACATCGGCGCGGACTTTGCCGTGCTGGCTCCGGTGTTGCCGACGCAAACCCATCCGGGGGCGGCAGTGTTGGGTTGGGAGCAATTTGCTGATTTGGTCGCCCAAGTCAATCTGCCGGTTTACGCGTTGGGCGGCATGACCGAAGCCAGTTTGAATCAAGCCAGGCACAGCGGCGGCCAAGGCATAGCTGCAATTCGGGCGTTTTTGGTATTGTAGGGGCGAATTCATTCGCCCATCTGAATCGGAATAATCATGCCGAGAGATGATTTACTAAAAGGCCGTTTTTCTCAAGCGCACCAGCTCTACCATGTGACGCTGTGTACCGATAAGCGTATAGCTTGGTTCAGTGATATATATTGCGGTCGCATAGTGGTGAGTCAAATGCGCCGTTTGCATGAAGAAAGAAAGCTGGAGTCAATAGCCTGGGTTGTGATGCCGGATCATTTGCATTGGTTGTTCCAATTAGGCGAGACCAGATCGTTATCAAATTCAATCAAAGACTTAAAAGGCAGGACTGCCATTGAACTCAACGCATATTTAAAGCGTAAAGGCGCAATATGGCAGCGCGGTTTTTACGATCATGGGCTAAGAAAAGAAGAGGATATAAAAAATATTGCCCGGTATATCGTCGCCAACCCGTTACGTGCCGGGCTGGTCGAACAAATTGCGGATTATTCCTTATGGGATGCAATCTGGTTGTAGGGGCGAATTTATTCGCCCTGTTTCCCGAATCAATCTATACGATGCCACGGGGCGAATAAATTCGCCCCTACAGATGAATGATTCAAGCAGTCGGTAGATGCACTCTTTAAAAGGCCCATACTATGTTAATATTGGCTTTCTGGATTTCTTACTGCTTTGACATGACTCATTCGTCTCCCCCTGCTCAACTAATCGACCGCTTCGGCAGGACTGTTGATTACCTGAGAATCTCGATCACCGACCGTTGCGATTTTCGTTGCCTGTATTGCATGGCTGAAGATATGACGTTCCTGCCGCGCGAGCAGGTTTTGTCGCTGGAGGAGATTTATACGCTGGCCCTAGCGTTCGCCGAATTGGGCGTAAAAAAAATCAGGATTACCGGAGGCGAGCCGTTGGTCAGGAAAGGCGCGTTGGAGCTGTTACATAATATAGGCCGCATTGAAAGCCTGAATGAACTGGTGCTAACGACCAACGGTTCCCAGCTTGAAACGATGGCAACGTCTTTAAAAGAGGCGGGCGTCAAACGCATCAATATCAGCCTGGATACGCTGGATGCCGACAAGTTTAAGGCGATAACCCGCACCGGTGATTTGCATCAGGTGCTCAGGGGTATTCAGGCTGCCAAGGCGGCAGGGTTTGAGCGGATAAAAATCAATGCGGTCATTCTTAAAGACAGGAATCATCAAGAAGTAAACGATCTGGTTCGATTTGCAGTCGATAACGGCATCGATATTAGTTTTATCGAGGAAATGCCGCTCGGCGTCGTCAGTCAGCATGATCGAGCCGATGCCTATTATTCCAGCGATTTGATCAAGGCCGATTTGGCGCAGCATTTTACTTTAATCGCCACGCCTGAAAAAACCGGCGGGCCGTCGAATTATTTTAATGTGGCGGGAACGCAAACCCGCGTCGGTTTTATTTCTCCGCATAGCGAGAATTTTTGCAGCACTTGTAACCGGGTGCGCTTAACCGTTGAGGGGCGCTTGTTGTTGTGCCTTGGCAATGAGCATTCGGTCGATTTAAAGCAAGTCATCAGGGCTAATCCGGGCGACATGGTGGCGTTGAAGCAGGCCATTGTTGATGCAATGTCGATTAAGCCGGAAAAACACGAATTTAATATCAACGAGCAGCCGGTTATATTGCGTTATATGAGTATGACGGGGGGCTAAGAAGTTGTGCTCCATACGTATTAACTTAAGCGCATTGTTTAATTCACCACGAAGACACGAAGAGCACCTTCGTGTCTTCGTGGTGAACTATTATTAGTTGAGGCGGTTGCTCTGCTGTTTCTAGTTTCAACACTCAGATCTTTTGATCTTGAACGATTTTTTTACCAGAGGTTTTTTAATGTCCTTCGCCCAGCTCGGTTTAACCGACGAACTCCTTAAAGCCGTAGCCGATCAAGGTTATGTCACTCCTACGCCAGTCCAACAAAAGGCTATTCCATTAATCCTTGAAGGTAAGGATGTTTTGGC
The DNA here is from genome assembly GCA_964547705.1 of uncultured Methylobacter sp. Classification (GTDB taxonomy): domain Bacteria; phylum Pseudomonadota; class Gammaproteobacteria; order Methylococcales; family Methylomonadaceae; genus Methylobacter_A. The sequence goes on from CAZJOY010000224.1 coordinate 6,699, forward strand.
TGGCGCGCAAACCGGAACC
>CAZJOY010000225.1:0-6699 GCA_964547705.1 uncultured Methylobacter sp.
TCACCACGTCCCTGTGGCTTAGCAACGCAGGAGCAGTTGCCGAGAAGTACGCCTCGATCAAACAGCATACGGTCGAGTTTACCGTGGATGCGATGTGTCGGTTCCTACAAGTATCCCGAAGTGCTTACTACGACTGGTTGCATCGCAATCTCTCCACGAGCGAAAAAGACGATGTAGAACTAACTGAAGTGATCAAGACTTTGTTCAAAAAGAGCCGGGCAAGCTAAGGTACTCGTCGCCTCAAGGCTGTTTTATTAGGTCGGGACCGGACGGTCAGTCGTCGGCGCATCGGTCGATTGATACGGGAAGCCGGGCTAGCCTGTAAAACCAAACGCCGATTCAAAGCGACGACGAATTCCAAGCACGATCAACCCATTGCGCCCAATCATCTGGATCGGCAATTCACGGCGACGGAACCGAATCAGACCTATGTCGGCGACATCACCACTATCCATACGCAAGAAGGCTGGTTGTATTTAGCAGTCGTGATTGATCTCTATTCCCGGCAAGTGGTGGGTTGGTCAATGGCCGAGCATATGCGAGCCAAACTGGTGAACGATGCGTTAATGATGGCGGTTTGGAAGCGCAAACCTGATAAGGGGCTGCTATGGCATACCGATCGAGGCAGCCAATATGCCTCAGACAGTCACCGAGCCCTGTTAGCCCAGCATGGCATCCGGCAGAGTATGAGCCGCAAAGGGAACTGTTGGGACAACTCGGTCTCGGAAAGCTTCTTTCATACGCTGAAAACAGAACGGGTTCATCATCAGCGCTATCAAACCCGAGATGAGGCTAAGCAGGATATATTTGAATATATCGAAGTGTTTTACAACCGTGAGCGACTCCATTCCGCCAATGGCTATTTGTCACCCGTAGACTACGAATTGCAGCAAAAAGCCGCTTAACCGTGTGTCCGGAAAAGTGTTGACACATCATTTACGCTTAAAAGGCAACCTGCTAGTGGATACGGGCGTGGGCGATGAAACCACGACCGGTCAATTGGCACAGGCTGTCACCGAGTGTTATTTGCCGAACATGCGCTTGTTTGGCTACGGAGAAGTCATGACCCACATCGGTATCGTACATGAAGAGGGGCATCCGGAACCTTGGATCATCGCCATGGATTGCACACCCACAAGATCAGCGATACTGGATTACGGCTCTCGTTGGGCGATTGAGTCAACTTTTTCCGATTTTAAAAGCCGCGGCTTTCAGCTGGAAGATTCGCAACTGAAACATCCGGCGCGTCTGGAACGGTTGATACTGATTATGGCTTTAGCCATGCATGGGTGCGTCCGTATTGGCTTAAATGATGCTGTGCAGCGCCCGACACCGCTCGAAAAAAAACCAAAGAGCAAACCGACCCCACGCACTGGAGTTTCAGAAAACTCCGTCGCAGCATGGTCTCATTCTTCACCAGAGGACGGCGATACTTGAAAAGATGCTTGCAAAATAATAAGCCTTTGCCAAGTTTCTCAGTCGTTTTTAGAAACTGATAGGTGTTGAGGTCCAACGCCGAAAATATCCGTAGACCGTTTGATGCGGGGGGAAGTGATCCATGGGTAACAAGCGCCAAGCGCAGCCACTCCGGGCGATATAGAAAATAGCGTTGATCACCCTGCGAAGACTCACCTGTCTCGGTCGGCCACCGGGCAAGGCGGCCGGCAACAGTTCACGGATCACACTCCATTGACGGGCGTTTATATCGGTTGGGTAGCGTTTAGGGCGTTTTCGTTTGGACATGGCAAAAAAATTTGCCACTTTCCACGTTTTCTCAGGTTCTGGCTACTTTTAAAACACGCACTAAGCCCCGGCCGTAAAGTTCAAGCCCAAACTTATCAATAAAATATCAATATGTTATTCTAACCAGCGATTACTAAAATTTAATTTTACCGATAGGAATTTTATGAAAAAGTTAGTTTATATCTTAGCGTTAGCTGTAGTTTCTAATTGGGTTTACGCTGAGTCGGCGCCTGTCGCCGAAGCCGGTGCACCTGTTGAAAAAGTTGCTGAAGCGACAAATGATGGAGCAAGAACAGGTGTTCGTACACCTACCGGGGACGTAAATAAATTCTGGGATGCAATCGATTGGAATGATATGTCCGCTGAGGAACAAGAACTCTGGAGTGTTCTATCCGATGGTGCTTCATGGAATAAATTAAGCAAAGAAAAACGGGCGGCTGCAACCGCTTTAGGCTTTAACAAAAAATCATGGGACAGTGTTCCCGCCAAGTCAAAATAGTTGCCGCCTCAAATTTTAAGTGCATACGATGGGCTTAGTAATTCAGCCCATCGAAAATGTTACCTAACTTGAAATTAAGTTCCCAAAATCCGCAATTGTGGCGTCGCACTGGGCTTGCCAAATAAATAGCCTTGCATCTTACTGATACCGTGGGCCATTAAATAATCACGTTCTGCTTCTGTTTCTACACCTTCGGCCAATACTTCAATATTGTTGGCTTTGGAAATATTCTTAGATTCATTATAAATGTTTATTCCTGCATGAATATGGTTTTTATAAACCTGGAAGGTTGGTGCCATATCCATTAATCACCAACAATATTCAATATGTTTTTTATGTCCGGCATTGTTGTGCTTAAATTCAACGATGAATTTTTTAACGCCGAGATAAATGGGATGACCGATGAACAGCGCAGGGCAAAAGCAAGGAAAATTATTGATGAAGTTGCTAAACAAGCAGCGACCAGCACGGCTGTTTTTTCGCAAATCCCCGGTATGGGCGTTACCACACTTGCCAATCTTTATTCAGGCATGGCTAAGAAAATCGCAGCCCTGTTTAATCAAAAGTTGGAGTCACAGATTGTCAGAACGCTTGTTTTAGAAGGCTGTAAACATCATGCCGGTGCGATATTTAAAAAATCGGTGTTGGGTTGGGTTCCATTTTTGGGCAATGTCATCAATGCCAAAATAACCTTTGACTTAACTAAAAAGGTCGGCTGGTTTTTTTACGATCACTTCAATAACACTCCCGAATAAAAGTGGCGACGCATCTTAATGGCTGTTAAACATCGGTATCATTGAACAATTGAAATAATCATCCAATATTATTAAGTTAATTTTGTGGATTCCTAATGACGAACTTGCCTTAATAGTCAAAATACACAATAAAGTAGTCATATTTTATTAACGAGGGTATTTTAGTTTGAAATGACGGCCTGACTGAGCCATCGTAAATTTAAATAAAGGCAGTAAATCTAAAAAAATAATCATAAGGTTAAGCGCATATGAAATACCAAGATATGACCACTCCGCCGGATCTGACATTAACCAACGGCACTGGACCGCTGCAACGACGCATGCCTGTTTACGAAAATTATCTGCCGCCTTGCAACAATGCCTGTCCGGCCGGCGAAAATATCCAGGCGTGGTTGGACTTGGCCCAGGCAGGGCGCTATCAGCAAGCCTGGAACTGCTTACTTGAAAACAACCCGATGCCGGCCGTACATGGCCGCGTTTGCTACCATCCTTGCGAATCCGCCTGCAATCGCGTTGCTGTCGACGGCGCTGTCAGTATTCATGCGGTCGAGCGCTTCTTGGGCGATATGGCTTTTGAACAAGGCTGGACGCCGCAAATCGTCGGCGAAAAATCCAACAAGCGCGTGTTAGTGGTCGGGGCAGGGCCGAGCGGCTTGTCGGCCGCTTACCATCTTGCCCGCTTGGGCCACGAAGTTGAGATCAGGGATGCGGGGCCGGTAGCGGGAGGTATGATGCATTTTGGTATTCCGTCATACCGGTTGCCGCGCGAGGTGCTGGCGGCCGAGATTAAGCGTATTGAGGACATGGGCGTAAAAATCACGCTGAACCGGAAAATCGAAGATTTAAAAGCGGAAAAAGAAGCCGGAAACTTTGATGCGGTTTTTGTGGCCGTCGGCGCTCATATCGGACGTTCGATTGATATTCCTTTATACAGCGAAAGCGATACCAGGGATGCGGTGACATTCCTGCGCAACATCGGTTTGGGCAAACCGTCAAACATAGGCAAACGGGTTGCCGTTTACGGCGGCGGCAATACCGCAATGGATGCGGCGCGAACCGCTAAACGGCTGGGCGCGGAAACCATAGTCATTTACCGGCGAGACCGTAAAAACATGCCTGCGCATGATTTTGAAGCTGCCGAGGCCATGGAAGAAGGCGTGGTGTTTCACTGGTTGCGCAGCATCGTCGGTATCGATGGCAGCCACATTCAAGTTGAAATCATGGCCCTGGATGATAAGGGCCGTCCGCAAGCGACCGGCGAATATGAAATCCTCGAAGCCGATACGTTGATTTTGGCACTGGGGCAAAATATCGATTCCGAGTTGTTAAAAACCTTCCCTGAAATTGAAGCGCAAAGCGATGGCGTGGTTCCGGTCAACGACAACATGATGACGGCCGCCGAAGGCGTTTTTGCCTGCGGCGATATGGTGCCCAGTTTGCGAACCGTGACAATTGCCACCGGACACGGCAAGAAAGCCGCCCGAAATATCGATGCCTACTTGCGCGGCACCCAATATCAACATCCGGGCAAAAAACACATCGTCCGGCACGAAGAGCTCAATCTTTGGTACAGCACCGATGCCGACCAGTCCGCACAGCCCACGATACCACCGTTAATACGCAATAAAACCTTCGATGAAGTGTTGGGTGGCCTGACTCAAGACGAAGCGACTTACGAGGCCAGCCGTTGTTATTCTTGCGGTAATTGTTTCGAATGCGACGGTTGTTACGGCGCTTGCCCTGAAGGAGCCATTATTAAGTTGGGCAAAGGCCACTACTACAAGGTGAATTACGACCTTTGCACAGGCTGTACGGCCTGCACCTTGCAGTGTCCGACTGCCGCTATCCATATGATTGATAAGTAGGACTTAAAAATAGCACACGGATGGCACGGATTTGATGGATTAACACTGATGAAAGCGGCAAAAGATGAAACGCAAAAGGATGTGTTTTAGCCCTTGATCTTTCAACCAATGTCATCCGTGTTCCATATATTAAATAATTAAAGTCGTCAGGAAATTCATCATGACCAAACAAGTTACTATCGACGGCGGCGAAGCGGCTGCCTATGTCGCGTACAGAACCAACGAAGTCTGTGCCGTATATCCCATCACTCCATCTTCAACGATGGCCGAATTTTGCGAGCAATGGACGACCGAACATAAAACTAATCTTTGGGGCGGCATCCCGACAATTGCCGAAATGCAAAGTGAAGCCGGTGCAGCCGGAACGTTGCACGGTGCGCTGCAAACCGGCGCTTTAGCGACAACTTTTACCGCATCCCAGGGATTGCTGCTGATGATCCCCAATATGTACAAGATTGCCGGCGAGCTGACTTCGACTGTGATCCATGTCGCGGCACGGTCTTTGGCGACACAAGGCTTGTCTATCTTCGGCGACCATCAGGATGTGATGAGCGTGCGGATGACCGGTTTTGCATTGCTGGCTTCCAGTAATGTCCAGGAAGCTCACGATATGGCTTTGATCGCTCAAGCCACGACCTTAAGAGCTCGAATTCCGTTTTTGCATTTTTTCGACGGTTTCAGGACTTCGCATGAAATCAACAAGATCACCCTGCTGGAAGACGAGCAAATCAGGGCCATGATTGATGATGTGCTGGTGTTCGCGCATCGGGATCGGGCTTTAAATCCTGACAAGCCGATGATGCGAGGCACAGCGCAAAATCCGGATACGTATTTCCAGGCACGGGAAAGTTCGAATATTTATTATGAGCGCACTGTTGATTTGTTCGATCAAGTCTTGCAACAGTTTGAGCAGGTGACCGGGCGGCGCTATAAAGCTTTTGAATATTTCGGCTCAAAAACAGCCGAACGCATTATTATCATGATAGGGTCCGGTGTTGAAACCGCGATCACTACAGCCGAAAAGCTCAATGAAAAAGGCGAGAACGTTGGTGTATTGAATGTGCGCCTGTATCGCCCGTTCAGCGCCAAAAACTTTTTGGCAGCGCTGCCCGAATCGGTACGCCATATTGCTGTATTGGATAGAACCAAAGAACCCGGCGGCAGCGGCGAACCGCTCTATAAAGATGTTATCACCGAGTTAAGCCAGGCATTTGCTCATGGCGGGATTAAAACCATGCCGCGCGTAATCGGCGGCCGTTACGGTTTATCCAGCAAAGAATTTACGCCATCAATGGTGGCCAGGATTTACCGGGAACTGCAAGCAGAACAACCAAAGAACGGTTTTACGATCGGCATTATCGACGATGTGACCTTTTCCAGCCTTGCGGTGACCGAACATATGGATATTGAGCCGGACAATGTGGTACGTGCGTTATTTTATGGTTTGGGGGCCGATGGCACCGTCGGCGCCAACAAAAACAGCATCAAGATTATCGGCAACGAACCGCAGTATTTCGCGCAAGGATATTTTGTTTACGATTCGAAAAAAGCCGGGTCGCAGACGGTATCGCACTTGCGTTTCGGGCCTGAGCCGATTAAAGCGCCTTACCTGATTGAATCGGCCAACTTTATCGCCTGCCACGACTTCAACTTTATCAAGACCACCGAAATGCTGGAGCGCGCCAAACAGGGCGCCATTTTCCTGCTAAACAGTCCGTTCGATGCCGAACATATTTGGGAACAATTACCGGCTCGCGTACAACAGCAATTGATAGACAAAGATATCCAGTTTTATGTGATCGATGCGGTCAAAGTCGCCCGTCAAACCGGCATGGGC
>CAZJOY010000226.1:0-6693 GCA_964547705.1 uncultured Methylobacter sp.
GATGCAGATGAAAAAGATCGACATCGCGGCAATCAAAGCGGCGCGCCGCGGTTGAAGCATCTTGAAAGCGTGCATGCCCTTCTATCGAAGCCGTTCCGCGGCCGCGCGGTCTGCGACATAACCCACCAATGCAGCGGACCGGCCGCGACGGTATCTTGGACTAAGGAGAAATATCATGAAATGCAATCAAAGTAATCCCGTTGTCTGGTTTGAAATTTACGTACAAAACATGGAACGTGCCAAAGCATTCTATGAAGCCGTACTCGCAGTTAAACTGGAAAAAATGCCTGCTCCGACTGAGGAAATGAATATGGAAATGTGGAGCTTTCCTGCGGACAAGGACGCTGCTAAAACCAGTTACGGCGCGTGCGGAATGTTGGTAAAAAGGGAAGGTGTTTCCTCTGGATGTGGTGGCACGTTAGTTTATTTTGCCTGTGAAGACTGTGCTGTAGAAGCCGCCCGTGCTAGCGAAAATGGTGGCAGTATTTTCAAACAGAAAACATCCATCGGCGAACACGGCTTTATTTCGCTGGTGTACGACACTGAAGGTAATATGATTGGTCTTCATTCAATGTAGCCAACATGTCACATGTCTAACATTACGCTCAACCGGAGCGCGGTTATAATCCGGTTTTGTTTTTCAGCTTCCCGTGCCGTGCCCGGTTAGCTTTACATTGAACGGCAGTTTTCCGGCTCTCACCTATCATTGACCTGATATATTGGCCGACCGGTTTTGGCCGGACTCGGCCATTCAAAATCTGGCCGGATTTGTATCGGAACAAGTGACGGTTTTAGTCGTAATGGGTGGCTGGTTTCCGGTTGGAATTAGTGGTGGATTTCATTGGAATACGCATGCCCGGCATCTTCGACGCATGATGGTTCTGAAATGTTGGGCAGAAAAGCGCTGCCCGACTTACAAACTAGGAGTTCAGAATGCCTCTTCCCAAGGTGTGGACAACACTCTTGCGGAGTGGATCAGCCCTACCATCGAATAGGTCTGTGGGAAGTTGCCCCATAGCTCGCCGGTACGGGGATCAGTATCTTCCGACAGCAGCCCCAGATGATTGCGGCAGCGCAGCATCTCTTCGAACATTGCCACGGCATCGTCGCGCCGGCCGATTGCCGCCAGCGCCCCTATCATCCAGAACGTGCAGATGTTGAAGGCGTGCTCGGGATAGCCGAAATCATCGGCTACGATATAACGCATCATATAATTTCCCTTCCGTAATGCCTGTTCTACGGCTTCGACCGTGCCGACGAATTTGGGATCGTCGGCGACCAGGAACTGCAAGTCGTGCAATAACAGCAGGCTCGCATCCATCTCATCGCCGCCGAAACTACCGACAAAGGTGTTGCGCGCCGCATCAAAGGCGCGCTCGAAAATGACATCGCGGATGGTCTTGGCTTCGCCGTGCCAGTAGGCGGCGCGCTCGTTCAGCTCCAGTTCGGCGGCGATGCGGCCCAGACGGTCGCAGCCTGCCCAGCACATCACGGCAGAGAAGGTATGAACCCTTGCGATACCGCGGAATTCCCATAGTCCGGCATCCGGCTGGTCGTAGAGCTTGATGCACTGTTGCCCGATCTGCTCCAGGCGGTCGAACAACGCGCGGGTGCCGGGGTGGGCCAAGCGGCGGTCGAAGAAGATCTGCGCCGCGGCGAGGATGATGCTGCCGTAAATGTCGTTCTGGATTTGGTCGTAGGCCTGATTACCTGCCCGCACCGGTCCGTCGCCGCGATAGCCAGCCAGCGTCTCGACCTTGCGTTCCTCGAGCCGTTCCTCGAGAGTCACGCCATAAACCGGCTGTAGGTGGGAACGCGAGGCGCTGACGACGATATTGACGATGTAAGTCAGGTAGTTTTCCATCGTGCGGGTCGCCCCCAGGCGGTTCAGGGCGTTGATGACGAAGTAGGCATCGCGCAGCCAGCAGAAGCGGTAGTCCCAGTTGCGGGTGCTCCCTGGAGACTCGGGAATGGAGGTGGTCATGGCGGCGATGACCGCGCCGCTGGACTCGAAGCTGCAAAGTTCTAGAGTGATGGCCGAGCGTATGACCGCGTCCTGCCATTGAAAGGGAATGGCGAGACCGCGCGTCCAGCCACGCCAGTACTTGTGGGTCTGCTCGTATTCTTCGCGTGCCGCAGTGGTGATCGGGCGGAGCAGCGGTTTATCCAGACCGAATAGCAGGTCCGCTGTGCCTTCCAACAGAAAAGGGATTTCTTGCAGGATATAGGTTATCGGCAAGTCGGAGGTGAGGCGCAAGGCCAGCTCCGTCCCCAGATAGCGGATATGGTTGGAGCCGGGGACGGCAGGCATGCTTTCCGCCCCGTAGTTCTGGGTCGGCCGCACCCGGACGCGTATTCGCGGCGTGCCGTTCAGGGGACGCAACCGCCGGACCAGCATCGCGGGACGGAAGATGCGTTCATAGTGTATGCGGCGGGGAGCGAAATCGGTAATCTCAAGACCAGCGCCAGAGCGATCGAAAAGCCGGGTTACCAAAATCGCCGTATTATGTTCGTAGTGCTGCTCCGCGCGGTCGAAGTTCTCGACGGCTATGTCCATGAAGCCGTGTTCGGGATCGTTACCGTTTATCAAGCTGTTGAACACCGGATCGCTGTCGAAGCGGGGCAGGCAGCACCAGACCACGCGTCCTCGCCGGTCTATAAGAGCACTGAAACCGCAATTGCCGATAATACCAATTTCGAGACTACTCACGTTCAATCTCCTACGGTTAAATAAAATTCGCTAGTTCCCAACCCCCAGAGACGGTGAATGTATTATTCATATTAGGTAGAAAGGATTATTTAACACACAGCACACGAAGAAAATAATCTCATTCATTCAATAGATTAAAAACTCCGTATTCTCGGCAACTGCTTCCTGCGTTGCCTACATGGATGTAGGTACTTAGCGTGAGCAGGAGCGGAAGCTGCGCCTAAAGCGCCTACTGTTGGTGCTCTACCTCCTGCGTCCGTGCAGTCGTCCCTCATCCGTGGTGGAGTCGTACCTCCTGCATAATCCACATGGACGTGGTGGCCGCGATTGCTCCATGCAATCTTGCGGCATTTCCTCCATCCGTGGAGGTCAATGCAGATATTGCATAAGGCCATGGATGGCCTGTAGTAGAGCAACGCAGGAGCAGTTGCCGAGGAGCAAATATCTGCCCATGCAGGAGGTCAGTGTCTTCCGTGATAAGTCTTTTAACCGGAATATTTTCCCAGTCTCTCCGGCTTGGGAATTCAGTGTCGAAAGCTCCGGTACTCGGCGCGGCAAGCGGGACCCACTCCGTGCCATAGCAAATTCCTACGGCTCAACAGATAGTGTTTAACGATAGGATTGATCTTAAATAACCGAGAACTGCTCTAGTCCTGACATCAAACAACATGAGACAGAAACAAGCCTGTAAGCCCGCAAACAGACAAAAAGCTTTGCTTAGCGATATTTACCTTTTTTGAATGGCAATAACTATTGGTGCAACTGCTTAGTCAATCTGCTGAGGCGCCACTCAATCAGCAATGCCCAGCTCGATAGGATGTGCCAACCAAAAGTAGGCGCTTTACGACTGCAAAGATGCAGGAGGTAGGCAGAAAACTGCTCCATGCGTTTTCTACATTCACCACATCCCTGTGGCTTAGCAACGCAGGGAGCAGTTGCCGACGACTGCACGGATGCAGGAGGTAGAGCACCAACAGTAGGCGCTTTAGGCGACGCAGGAGCAGTTGCCGAGGCGACGCAATGAAGCGCATCAATCAAGACTCATACGTCTTCTGTAGCGGCAATAGCCTACAGAGCCCACGGCTGGTTTTGGCCGAACTTGCTGTACCGGGATCACAGGAGCAAAATCGATCCCTTTGAGACATTGGATATGGGGATTTAAGCGTCTCGATACCGGTCATTGGCTAAGTAATAAAACTGACACATACTTTGAATAAAATCTAATTAAACCTCTATTTTGATTTAACTGGATGCTTAGTTTAAAGATACTTAAAAATTTGGCTAGTGAAGCTTTCTCACTTTATCTCAGCATTTCAAGCATTGAATACGATTCATCTGATTCGATAGCGTATATAGAGCGGCTAAGGAAATTAGAAAATCGCAGCTATAGGCGATATGAACGCCGAATTTTAAGGTATGCTAGTAGGGATAAATATTTGAATAAACTAACATCAATGTATTTACTCACAAATCAAAATAGAAATTTTAATTTGTCATTTTTGGAAAATGTCAATTTAGATGTATTGGCCTCTAAAATAGTTCAAAATTTGCCCCAAAAGAATTTATCAACTAAATATAGATATTACCTGCGGTTTGAGTGAATTCCTCAGGGCCGTCCGAGCTATTCGAAACATCTGCTATATTCACTACTATAAAGCGGCCAGTCGTGACCGGCAGAAATTGGCCGATCCAAGACGATCAGCCGTATTTAACAAGTGTAAATCGAACTTGAAGCTTATTTCTGAAATGCCAGATGGGGTTCCGGTTTCTATCATTTTTAGATACATATCATTATGACTACTGCCATTCAATTGGTCCTCGCATCGAGTTCGCCGTACCGCCGCGAATTATTGAACAAACTCGGTCTTACCTTCGATACGGCTAGCCCGGATATCGATGAGACGCCGCTGTCCGATGAAGCGCCGATGCAGACCGCAATACGTTTATCGCTGCAAAAGGCCGCAGCGCTGGCGCCTAAATTTCCGCAACACCTGATTATCGGCTCGGATCAAGTGGCGATGCTGGAAGGCAAACCGCTAACGAAACCCGGCTCCCGCGACAACACGATTGCGCAATTGGCGGCTGCCTCGGGTAAAACGGCGCACTTTTATACTGGCGTCTGTGTTTACGACAGCCGTAACGGGCAACATCGAGTCGACTGTGATCATTGTGCCGTCACGTTTAGAGTGTTATCGCGAGAGCAAATCGAGCACTATGTCGATCTTGACGAACCTTTTAACTGCGCGGGCGGATTTAAAGCGGAAAGTTTAGGCATTGCCTTGTTTGAGCGAATCGAGGGTGACGATCCGAATGCGTTGATAGGTTTACCGTTGATCAAGCTGATCAGATTGCTGGAAGCCTTCGGAGTCCGGGTGATTTAACTTCGACTCCGGTTCCTTATACACAAGTCTGTCATTCCGGCAGAGCCTGCCCCGGCAGGGATTGCTGGACAAATTTCGGGCCTACCTCGTCAATCCGCTCATGCTTCGACAGGCTCAGCACGAACGGATTGACGACCCAAAATAGCGATTTGGGGAAGTTATTTTTACCAAATCCTTAGATAGAACAAACTGGAAACGGTGTGGCCAACACCCGGCTCCACCAGTACCGGCTAAGCTGTAACATACCTACCTCGACTTATAAATAACTCAACCACCATTTTTCCGGATAGTTTTGTTTGTAGCTTGAAAATACATGGCACAGCGGAAATAACAAGCAAACGACCAGCATCCAGAAAAAATAAACCGTGCTCAAGTTATAACCGTATTCAGGTACAGGCACTTCGGGAAAAGGTTTTGCGAGGGAGCCTTTAAACAGCCAGTCATTGGGCAGCCCTCTGATTTGAAGTATCAAAGCCATAGCGCCATGTATCAGCGGGATATGCAGCACATAAAAAAACAGGGGTGTTTTGCCAAAGATCAACAATGGCTTATTAAGCCATGGGGCCTGAGTCCATTCAAACAACAGCAGCAGTAAAAACATAACGGACAAGGTAACTAGCAGGTACAGCAAGGATGGCGGATATTTGCTGACGTTTATAAATGAAAGAAACGTGGTCAAGCTGTCCTTTTGCGTAGTCCACAAGGAAGAGTCGCCGTAAAGATTAAATAAACGCAGAATAAGAAATAGTGCCAGCATTGCCCCGACTAAACTCAGTACAACTGACAACCTGAATTTTGGCGTTTCCAGAAACAAAGGTCCAAAGCAATAACCTGCCGCCATGACCCCAAGCCAAGGAATCAAAGGATACAAAACCGATAATGCGTAGCCGGGCCAATATTCAACATTGCCGGAGACATGCAGGACTGTCCAAATCCAGGCCCAACTCCCGAAAGCGCTGGGTTGCACAGCATCTAACATGTTATGCCCAAAAATGTTCAGCACGGCGAACAGAGCGATTGCCCAACGCGGTAAAAATACTAAAACACTCAGTACCAGCATGGACCAGCCTAGAGCCCAGATTACCTGAATGATCGCGTAATGAAAGTCCAAGTTAAACGTCCAGCCAAAGCGTACGACTGTAAGCTCCAGAATAATCAGCCATAAGCCACGCTTAGCTAAGTAAGCCGACAGTTCAAGCTTGCTCAGGGTATGGCGCACGGTCGATAAGTAGGCGCTAACACCGGCCAGAAAAACAAAAGTTGGCGCACAGATATGCGTGATCCAACGCGTCAGAAAATAGGCAGCGTTTGTGTGCTCAAGATCGAGCGGGGAAAATTGCGCTCCCGAAAAATAGTCGCGGGTATGATCCAGAGCCATCAATAAAATGACTAGGCCGCGTACACAGTCAATTGAATTTAAGCGTTGTAAGCTGGGTTTCATAGACTTTTGGATGTGCTGAAATTGGAAATTTGATTCTACCATATCCCGGCACGAGCTCCGCTTCTTCCGATTCGTTGAAATATGGTTGATCAAAATCTGCTACCTGTGTAAAGAGCCCAAGGTCAGGCATGCTGTTTACACCCAACAATTCTATCTTCAAT
>CAZJOY010000227.1:0-6687 GCA_964547705.1 uncultured Methylobacter sp.
GGAATAGCCGGTTGTATTTTGAGGCTTTAATACAAAAGGTATGAATCGATGAATAGTTATAAAACACAGGCGTCCGCTAGGTGTTGCATTCTTTAATGCGTCGAGTTCGGGCGACTTGACAGTATCAATGACGAATAGTCTACGGACTACGGAAAAATATCGGATAACTTACGAAAAAATCGGGGCACAAAACATGAGTACCATGAAAGTTAAAAACAGTTTGATATTAGGATTTAGTGCTGTGTTGTTATTGCTGGCTGTTGTTGCCGGCATCAGCATCGGTAAGATGAATGAGCTCAACGTGAGCATTGACTATATCGTTAACGACAAGTTTCCCAAAACTATCTGGACTCATAAGATCACCGACAATATCAATGTCATGGCCCGCGCGATGCGTAATATCTTATTAGTTAAAGATAAAGCCAAAATCGCTGAGGAGCTGAAGCGTATCGAGAAAGCCCGTCAGGTTATCGATGAAAATGTGGACCAGCTTGAAAAGACCGTTAAAAGTGCAGAGGGGAGCGCGTTACTGAAAAGTTTAAAAGAGGCGCGTGTTCCCTATCAAGCAGCGCAAGAGAAGCTTATCAGTCTTATTGATGATGAAAAACAAGAGGAGGCGGTCAACTACTTGTTAACTGGAATGCGCAGTTTTCAAACTGCCTACATGAACGCTATAGATAAATTGGTCGAGCATCAAGTGGGGTCAATGAAGCAGTCGGGAGAGGAGGGCAATCAACTGGTTCAGCATGCATTATATAGTATTCTGGTTATCTCTATTCTCGCGCTGATGATTGGCATCATTGCCGCTTATTTAATCATTCGCTCATTGATGCGGCAGCTTGGCAGCGAACCGGCTTATGCGGCCGAAGCAATGACTAAAATCGCTAATGGCGATCTCGGTTCGGATATTGCTTTGCGCGAAGGCGACCATAACAGTTTACTCTACATGTTAAACGACATGCGTGATCAATTAAGCGAAGTTGTCGCCGGTGTGCGCACGAATGCCGACGCGTTGACCAGTGCCGCGCAGCAAATCAGCGCGACGGCTTCCTCGCTGAGTCAGTCAGTCGTTGAACAAGCCGCCGGTGTTGATGAAACGACGTCTTCGATAGAAGAGTTAACCGCTTCAGTACAGCAAAATGCCGATAACGCTAAAGTTACTAATAATATGGCGACTAACTCTGCCAAAGACGCCGACTCCGGCGGTGAAGCCGTCAAACGGACCGTATCGGCTATGAAAGAAATTGCCGGGAAAATTGGCTTGATTGAGGATATCGCCTATAAAACCAACCTGTTGTCACTCAATGCAGCGATTGAAGCGGCGCGGGCCGGTGAGCATGGAAAAGGCTTTACCGTGGTCGCTGCCGAAGTGCGTAAACTGGCTGAAAGCAGCCGTGTTACCGCAAAAGAAATCAATCAGCTGGCTAACCAAAGTGTTCAAATTGCTGAAGAAGCAGGTAAATTATTGGAAACCGTCGTGCCCGGTATTCAAAAAACCGCTGATTTGGTCGTGGAAATTACCGTTTCTTCTGCAGAGCAAGCGCAAGGTATTGACCAAATTAATCATGCGATGAGCCAGCTTGATCAGTCTACACAGCAAAACGCGTCAATGTCAGAGCAATTGGCGGCGACCGCCGAGGAAATGAGCGGGCAGGCGGAGCAGTTACAGCAATCGGTTGCTTTTTTTCACTTAAAAAATCATGTCGATAAACGGGGTAAGCAGATAAGCCGGGATAAAATATCGTAGCTGAATCCGTCGTTGCGTAAGGCTATGTTGGGTGATTAAAACCAATTAAACAGAGGGATTTCGATAGCATCATTTGCATTTGCACACAGCAACAATCAGTGACTTAGCGCTGCTTCCGGATGAGCTGTATAAAGTCTGATAATAATTCATAAGTCATTGATTGTTTATGAACTTATCAATTTGTTGAGTTTTTGTACAATTTAACAAAATATCAATAAAAACCACAGTTAAGCAATAAGTAGAACAACTAATCCACAAAGTTATCCACAGGTTTTGTGAATAACTATTTAGCGCATGATTAACCGTTAGTTACTCTTTAAGCTAATTGACAGTCATTTATAACGATGCCAATAAGTTTGATAATTGGTCAAAATCCAACGGTTTGAGCAAGTGATAGTTAAACCCTGCCGATTGCGAGCGTTCAATGTCGTCAGCCTGTCCGTAACCGGTTAAGGCAATCAGGATCGCATCCCGAGTCTCCGTCATTGTACGCAGCCGCTTGGCGGTTTCATAACCATCCAGATCGGGGAGACCAATATCGAGCACTATAATTTGCGGATGGAAAACCTGAGCCCGTTCTATTGCTTTGATGCCGCAATCGGCTATTTCGACTTCATGTCCTTTGGCTTGCAACAGCATCATCAGGCTTTCGGCCGCATCGACATAGTCATCGACAACCAGGATGCGGAATTTAGGCGTCGGTAACATGGGTTCGGTTGCCGCCGGTTCGGCTGCGGATGAGTCTATCGGTAATGCGGGCAGACGCACCGTAAATGAACTGCCTTGGCCAATGCCGCCGCTTGCGGCAGTGACCGTCCCGCCATGTATCTCTACCAGTTGACGAACCAGCGTCAAGCCAACACCCAGCCCACCTTGAGAATGGGCCAAGGTGTGGTCGGCCTGGGAAAAAAGATCGAAAATTTGAGGCAAAACATCAGGGGCGATACCGATGCCGGTATCTTTAACCTCGATGACGGCGTTGGAACTTTCTCGCATTACGCTTAACATAATTTTTCCACCTTCATGAGTATATTTGGCAGCGTTGTTCAATAAGTTAGACAGCACTTGCGCCAGCCTGACGCGGTCACCTAGAAGCCGTTGCGGCGGCGTGGTTTGTGAAATGATCAGCTCCTGCTTACGAGAGTCAATCAAGGGGCGACTGGTTTCTACTGCATTATTCACAATGTCGGTAAGTTCGAGATGTTCAACCTTCAGCCTGATTTTGCCTTGCATGATGCGTGACATATCCAGCAGCTCATCAAGCAGTTGCGCCATATGGGCCACTTGGCGGTCAATCACACCGTAGCTCCGTGTCAGTTTAGGGTCGGCTACTTTCTGCATTTTCAAAAATTGCACGGCATTACGGATAGGGGCCAGCGGATTGCGTAGTTCATGGGCCAACATCGCCAGGAATTCGTCTTTACGGCGGTCCGCCAAACGTAGCGCTTCTTCGGCGCGCTTACGCTCGGTAATGTCGGTCGCTACTCCCAGCAGCTTGTCGCAATGATCGTCGTCAATCAGCGGAGTTTTAACGGTGCTGTACCAATGGATGGAGCCATCGGCATGCGAAACTTTTTCTTCGGGGATTTGTTTGGGTTTAC
This sequence comes from uncultured Methylobacter sp., assembly GCA_964547705.1. GTDB lineage: Bacteria > Pseudomonadota > Gammaproteobacteria > Methylococcales > Methylomonadaceae > Methylobacter_A. The sequence goes on from CAZJOY010000227.1 coordinate 3,349, forward strand.
CGCTGTTTATAACGTCAAGATCATCCTGATGGAAGTGAGCCACTTCGTCTGTGTTGGGGTTGAAGTTCTCATCGGTCATTCCGATCAGGTTTTCAGGGCTGGCGCCGTAGCACTGAGCCAAAGCCTCATTGCCGAGAAGGAATCGTCCTTCCTTGTCTTTGACAAAAATCAAACTGGGCGCGGAATCAATGACCTGTCTGAGGAAGGCGCGTTCATGTTGCAAGGCTTCCTGGCTGCTTTTAATATCGGTAATATCTTCAGTGGTGCCGAAACCGCCTAGCAGCATTCCATTTTTGTCAAATTCCAGCTCAGCCAGTTCACGCACCCACTTGATTTTTCCATCGACGATAATACGATGTTCAATGTCGTAAGGTTTGCCGGCAAGTGCTTCTTGCCAGGCCACATCGACTAGCTCACGATCTTTCGGGTGGACCGTCTCAAGAAAGGATTGGTAGGTTAAAGGCGTGCCTTTCGGTCTGCCAAAAATCCGAAAGTTCTCATCGGACCACTCTAGTATATTGGTAAGGACATTCATACGCCAGCTGCCAATATGTGCGACGGCTTGGGCACGGTTCAGGTCCATCTGGCTTTCGCGCAAAGCTTTTTCTATGCGTTTGCGCTCGGTGATATTAGTACTCACCGTGCCTAAGCCAATCGTTTTGTTATTTGAGTCTGTTAGGCTAAAGACGTTGTAGATCATCCATAATACTTCTCCGGTTTTAAAATGGCGAAAGCGGATTTCGACATCGCCTGTGCCGCTCTTTAACACCGCCGGGAAGAATTGCTCCATAATAAAATCCTGGTCTTCAGGAAAAAAGAACTCTTTAACCGGGGTTTTAAGGCATTGCTCAAGACTATCCAGGCCTACCAGGCGCAGTCCGGCATCATTGATAAAAAAAGGGATGCCTTGGGTATCGCACATGCCGATAAATTCGGAGCTGCTTTTAGCGAGTAAGATATACAAGTCCCGCTCTGCTTGCGTCCGATTGCGTTCGGCAATTTGCTGTTTAAGCTGTTCCTCTCGCTCCATGACCTTGTGTAATATTTGTTGCTCTTTGTCGTGCAAGCGAGCAATGAATAAGCTGAATATTGCGCCCACAGTAACTAAGAAAACGATACGTAGCATTTCACTAGTCTGGGCGATATAAAACACATTGTAAGGTTCGACCAGAAAGTAAATGCTGACTACTGCACTTAACAGTGTTGTAAAAATCCCCGCCTTAAGCCCTCCAATCCAGGCTGCGAAAGCGATTACAACTAAGAAGAGTAATAACGGCGGGGAATCTCCGAAAATAAATTGAAAGTCTTTTAAAACAAATAAAGCAACCGCAGTTCCCAATGTTGCGGCGATATAAATATTGTTGAAAAAATATTTAATGGAAACCTCTCATTGTTTTTCATGACGTGCTCCAATGCACGTTATTGAAAGTGACATAATAAAAATCTCGAATATTCAACTAGCCACGGTATTTTGTCAAAGATTCGGTAGATATTGGGGAAGATGTTGGCGAATATCGGCGGCACTCAACGCGGTGAGTTCTTTGTTGAGTTCGAAGCGCACCCGTTGTTTAAGCTGTTCCGACAGATGGTTGCGCAGTAAGCCAAGAAAAGAGGGTCCGGCAACAATCAGCAGTTGCTCAAACCGGTGTGCATTGAGCGCCTCCTCCAGGTACTGGGCGGTTCGATGTGCAAAATTGTCGGCTTCGTGTTTTTTCGGATCGGTAGGTTGCTCATAAGTATGGCTCACTGTGCCGGAACTTGAGATTCTTCCAGGCAGGTCGGAGGTTATTTCACGGTCGTGCAAGCGGCCTGCCGTATGGCATAAATCGTCGATTTCCTCTAAAGGAGAAGAAAGTGAATCGGTAGTAAAAATGCGCGCACGGGTATTATCGGCAACGAGTATCCAGGTTAATTTCATGATTGCTCCCTCTTTGGCGGTTATATACTTCCTACCGAAAAGCGCTGAGTCAAAAAAGCTCTGATTGTGCATGACTAGCTGTCGATTTCTACAATAAGAAAATCGCAGTCTTTAAGCAATAAGTAGTATTACTAGGCGCTAAATAATAAGGAGGACTTTCTATCTTGGTCGCACCAAGCCATGTGAACAAGGTAAAATAGCTCATCCGTATAATGTAACGTGAACCCATTTTTCAGTCCCATGCAGCCTGCATTTGTCCATTTAAGACTCCACACCGAATTTTCCCTGGTCGACGGGATTGTCAAAATTAAGCCCTTGGTCAAACGCTTGGCAGAGTTGAATATGCCGGCGATTGCGATCACCGAGCATGCTAACCTGTTCTCGCTGGTCAAATTCTATAAAGCCTCGTTAGGGCAGGGCATCAAGGCGATAGCCGGTTCCGATGTATTGGTTTTTAATCCCGAAGATCCGGCTACGCCGTACCGGATGACCTTGCTGGTCAATAATTACACCGGTTACATCACGCTGACCGAGCTGATCTCGAAAGCTTATCAGGAAGGCCAGCATCAAGGCGTGCCGATGCTCAGGCAGGAGTGGATAGAGGCCAATCATAATGGCCTGATTGCGTTGTCCGGCGCAATGAGCGGATGTATCGGCAAAGCGTTGTTGGCTGAAAATCATGATGCTGCCAAACGTTTGGCCGAATTTTGGAGTAGCTTATTCGAGCAAAGCTTTTACCTGGAACTGCAGCGGGTCGGTAAGCCGGAAGAAGAGCGCTATATCGCCGCCGCCGTCGAACTGGCGCTGGCGACCGGTTTGCCGGTGGTGGCGACCAATGATGTGCGCTTTGTTTATCAACAGGATTTTGCAGCCCATGAAGTGCGGGTCTGCATCAACCAGGGGCGGGTGCTCGATGATACGCGCCGTCCCAAGGATTACACCGATCAGCAATATTTACGTAGCGTCGAGGAAATGCAGGCGCTGTTTGCCGATATACCCGAGGCCTTGGAAAACACCGTCGAAATTGCCAAGCGTTGCAATTTGAAGCTGACGCTGGGCAAAAACTTCTTGCCGGATTTTCCGGTGCCCGAAGGCATGAATCTGGGCGAGTTTATGGCCGATGAGTCGATGAAAGGCCTGGAAGAGCGCTTGCAGCATCATCCGGCGGTAGGGAAGGGAACGGACGAGGAAAACCGCCGCGTTTATTACGAGCGCCTGGATTTTGAGTTGAAAATGATTACCCAGATGGGTTTTCCCGGTTATTTCATGATCGTTGCCGACTTTATCCAGTGGGCGAAAAATAACTTTATTCCGGTTGGACCGGGACGGGGATCGGGTGCGGGGTCGCTGGTCGCTTATGCACTGAAAATTACCGACCTTGATCCTATCGAATTCGACCTGTTGTTTGAGCGGTTCTTGAA
>CAZJOY010000228.1:0-6676 GCA_964547705.1 uncultured Methylobacter sp.
TTGAGTTATTTTATCAACCTATCGGGCTGTCCGTTTTTATTAGACCACTACACATAATGCCTTCATACGGCGCAATACGCTACGCAATTGTCGCCCTATAGATCCACCTTACCGAGTTACACTGTGCTCAGCACATCCTATAACACTCTTTTTTGAAAAACATTCTATGAATAACTCAGGAGCAAAAGCCGCATTAAAAGGCTACCGATTCCAAACGCTACACACCTTAGTTGAGATACTTGAGTCCGATGATGCTAATAACGTATTTCAACCCGAAGGGGAGGAAGACTTAGCGGTACGAAAGAATGGCGAATTGATTCGTGTAATTCAAGTAAAAGCCAGAAATGAAAAATTGACGTTATCCAGTTTTAACCCAGAAAAGAAAGATTCCTTTTTTCATCGAGTATCTGATTTATTAGGTGCTCATCATAATTTATCCATAGAAGTTGTCAGTTTTGGGGAAATTGGCAGTGAAATAGAAAAAGCATGGTTAGGAGATGTGAATAGCCGTAATTTAATCACTAACAAATTAACAAAACATGGCATTAGTAAAGAAAGCATTGAAAGACTATTTCAAAAAATAAAATGGATTCTTGTCTCTGAACAGGATTTGCAAGGTAAGCTGCAAAATCACTTAACCAAAACAATAACTGCTGGCGAACCTAGCAGTGCATTTTCTTTATTATTAGCTTGGCTTTATTATGCTGCTGAACATCAAGAACAAATCACTAAACAGGATTTAATCAATAAAATCTCTGCTGTTGGGAAATATTTATCTGAGAGAACAGCCCATCATCAAGAATGGTTTAAATCCATAAAACCGTTAGTAGAAACGGAGCAAGCCGATCAAAAAGAGAATCTTGCAACTGAATTTTATAAAGGCGTTTCATCTCGCTTCAGCCATATTCAAGCCGGTCTGGACATAGCTCGCATAGAGCAGATAGATAAGATTGAGCAAGCGTTTCAAAATGGGCAGACAGTCATTGTGCATGGTGCTTCAGGACAAGGGAAAACAACGCTGGCTTATCGTTATTTGCATGATTTTGTTCCCGAAGAATGGCGTTTCCAAATCAGCTTTATAGATAGCAGGAGTCATGCCGAAAATATTGCATTGGCAATAGCCGATCATCTCTCAGTTTTTAAAGCTGACTTGTACCTCTATATTGATGTATCGCCTCGTGATTTAGAATGGACAGCTCTGGTGAAATCATTGCTGGATCGATCTAACATCAAAATCCTGGTTACAATTCGAGAGGAAGATTTGGCTCGACAAAACGTTTCGAATGTTGAACTAGGCTTTCCCGTGGGTGTGCCGTTACATTTCAACGAACCGGAAGCAAAAATCATCTATCAAAATCTGATTGATAAGAAAGTAGCTAATCCATACCCATCTTTCAAAGATGCTTGGCATCGATTCGGTGGTAAAGGTGCATTACTGGAATATGTTTATTTCTTAACGCAAACAGAATCGCTCAAAGACAAACTAAGCTTTCAAGTTAAACGCTTACAAGAAGAAATAAGACATCAAAAACTAGAGCCAGCCGCCTTAAAAGTATTATTTTGCTGCGCGGTAGCAACAGCTTATGAAGCCCGACTACAAATAGCTGAATTGGTAAATATTATCAATTTGTCTGATCCAACCGGCATTTTTAGGTTGTTTGAAGAGGAATATTTAATTCGCTACTCAGATGATAAAAGGTATGTCGAGCCGTTACATCCGTTGCGCTCAAAATTGCTGGTTGAGATTTTGCATGATCCTGCGTTTAATCCGTGGATAAATGCAGCAACAGCGATTATTCCTTGCATTATGGAAGCAGAGACTTAGAAAGCTTTTTACTGTATGCCTTTGTTGAACATCCGCAAAAATTTTCAACCTTTTTCCAAACACTTATCGAACTAAAACTCCATAGCTGGCAAGGATATGCTGGCGTTAGTAAGGCTTTAATCTGGTATGGCATTTACGCTTATGTCGTGGCTAATAAAGATGCGGTTGAGCAAGCACGTTTAATAGCTGGCAATAGCGGCTGGAAATTTCTTCTAAAACCCGATGTGGCGAATGTGTTGGACGAAGACTCTACAAAAGGCATATTAGAAACCTGGGGGCAAAATAATCCAGATAAATTAAATCAAATAACACACCTTAGAAATCAAGTTTCATCATCGGATATTATTTATCAAGAGTTGAAAGATTGGTTGAATAACAAACCATTAGACTTTGCTAAACCTGAAAATGAAGCCGATTGGCTAGGCATGTGCGATATTCTGTTTTGGATGGGATGGTTAAAAGTTTCTGCAAAGTATGATGCTACATGGCTACCAAAGAGTAATGCGGTTATGGAAATTTCAAACATTACTTGTCTATCGGAATTAACTTTAGCGCTTTATTACTACGACAAAAAAACGTACGACAATTTTATCCATTTTAATAAATTAGATATTGAAAAGTTATTCCAAAAACAAACTAATACTCTTTGGCTAGAGCAAAAAACAGAAAACCCAGTTGCTCATTATATTGTGTCGATGGACTCGACTAATGAAAGCAGTAAACAAACGTTTTCAGCGCGATTAAACGAACTGACTGGTCATCGTGCGGAGATCCTTAGAAAATTATTCCCTGATGCTAAGAAATTTGGTGGGATCGGGTATGGACATCATGTTGCATTCATGGAATTACTATTTGATGAAGCAAACAAACCAGGTATTTTGAAATCAGCACTGCCAATAAACCGACTGGTAAGCATCAACGCGACTTATAGTAATTTGGCTGATTACATCCATCGCCCAGACGACTGGAAAATATATGCTGAAAATATCCTGTCGACTAGACAGCAAATTGTTGACGGCTTAACTTGCCTTAATAAAGCTTTAATAGCCCACTTCAAAACACGTAACCCCAAATCAATCATGGGTTGGAAAATAGATAGTGACTATTGGGAGAAGTTATCTAGAGTCAATATGATGTCTCCCATGTTTCCTAAATCGGCGGTTGATCCTTGGGGATTTACCAGTGAAGGTACAAAAAACAATGGAGAAAGAACAGAACCCAATCTTCCTACTCCAATCAGTGCATCAGTAATGCTGGCGGAATATAAGAATTATCAAAAGGCATGGGGCGACTATTTACACAGCATTATCAGTTTTTTCATGCAATCCAATGCAGTTTTAACGCTTCACGGTTTTATAGGACTTTTACCAGAATCACAGCAAGCACCTATTTTTCATAAGGCCGAAGAACTCGGACTCCCCTACTCAGCTCATTATATTCATCTAACAGTAGTGAACCTAAATAACGCCAAATGTGAATTGAAAAGTTTCCAAACGGAATTTAAAAATAAATTTAAAGAATTAATTGATATATCCGCCTTAAAAAGACTCGAGGAACAAGAAACGGCTAAATTCGAAAATGTTTGGCATCTTTGGTATCAATTTGCCTACCACCCTGAACAATACTGGAAAGACGCGCCTGATAAGCGTGCGACAGCAATTACTAGAAATGTAAAGACTAGTTTAATAAATTCCATCAAAAAAGCTCTAACTACTAACTCAGATTTTGAATGGCAAGCCAAGCTACTTAACAATGCCTATTGTTATGAAGAGCGTCCCGCTTTATGGATTGGTTTGGAATTAAAAGATTTATCTTTATTGGATAAGGCATACGCAGAAATTGTTGATGTGCTAATAGGTGCGATTCGTCCTGTTGAATATAAAGATCTAAAGTATTTGGTGCTAACTAATACTTGGCAACATATTGTTATTATTCCGATGTTGCAGGGATTAACACTAAACCATATTGCTTGGAAAATTTTAACAAGTTCTTTTGCTGGTAATGAGCCCGTCTTATCTGAAGATAAAGCTTGGCTCTGCATTCCGCAGCCGCTTCCCGAAAACGCCGTAAATTACTTTCAGTTTGAACATATTAAAGCCGATAACTTCTTTGAAACGATTCAGCTACTTAGTAAAGAATTAGCTGAACTGTATACAGCAACTTCTCATCTATCGAATTTTATTGAAATATCGAGAAAATTAAATTCTATAGGGCAGGAAGTATTGGAAGATTACTTATCAAAACTTTATAAAAAACTTGCTGGAAATATATCAGCTGCGGATTCCATCATAACGAATTTAAAAACTGAAATAAAAAATGATGACCTGAGATTAGAGGCATTGAGACTGTGCGAGAATGCTATATACCCTTATGGCAAACCTGATGATAATCACATGGAAATCAATTTGAGTGATTGCAAAGAATGGTCATTACTTATTCAGCAAGCATTGGCTTTCTTACAAATAACAGAGTGGGTTAACTCATAAATTCCAGTCAAACTACTTGTTAACCTTGTTGAGTTGAGTCGACTCAACCCAATTTTCAACCTGCAACCCATCAACACAAACAAATTCCCGCTCATTGGTAGTAACCAATATCCAGCCTTCCGAACGGGCATGGGCTGCCAGCCAAAGGTCGTTGTTGCCGATGATCTGACCGCTACTTTGCAAGGCTGCGCGGATTTGACCGTAATGTTCTCCGGCGGCTTCAGGGAGTGGGGCAATCTGAATCAGCGCTTCAAGTTGGTTGATAGAAGCCAGTGCGCGTTCGTGGGACTGGCTTTTTTCCGCGCCGAAACGAAGTTCGCCCAGCGTGATGACTGACATAGCCAGCTCGGAAGCCGCGTGCCGGGCGAAGCGTTCGCGCACGGCTGGCGGGTTATGCTTGGCAATATAGATGCAGATGTTGGTGTCCAGCAGGTAGCGCGTCCCCATCAAAGCGCTTCCCTTTCTTGAGGTGGGGTGTCTTCACGGCCGTCCGCCATAAAATCATCCGGCAGGCCGGCCAATGCGTCAAAGATCGCGGCGGCGTTCGCAGGATGCTCGCGCAGCACGATTTCATCCCCACGGCGGAAAATTTCTACCCGGTCAACTTCCAAACGGAATTCCTTGGGCAGTCTAATGGCTTGGCTGTTGCCGGATTGGAATACACGAGCGTAAGTCATGATTATCTCCTAATTTTATTGTATGCACAGACTGTATATACACTAGGTATTATTGTCAATCACCAGCTCCACGGGAGCAAATTCGATGGACTGCAAATAAGGCTTACATTCGGTGGAATATGTTATGTTATTTGGCATTGCCATCCATGGCTTCTCGGCAACTGCTCCTGCGTTGCTAAACCACAGGGATGTGGAGAATGTAGAAAATGCATGGAGCAGTTTTCTACCTACCTCCTGCATCCGTGCAGTCGTGGATTCCGGCACAAATCTGTCTGGAACGGATTTACATTTATCCGAAGGGCTCCGTGCAGGATAGCCCGGAGTGACCCGCCAGAGCGCGTAGCGAATCCCTGCCGGGATGACGGGCTGCGTAGATAACCATGACAATCCCATTAAAACAACGAGGTACAACCAATGAAAGCCGAACCCTGTACATACGTTATTTTTGGCGCAACCGGAAACCTGTCCCGGATTAAACTAATGCCGGCCCTGTACCGTCTGGAAGCCGCCAATCGCTTGCCTGAAGGCACATGTATCCTGGCAATAGGACGCAGGCCCTGGGATCAAGGGAAGTGGCAGGCGGAAGTCAGGCAGATGATTGAATCCAAATATCCCGGCGGTCTTGATGAAGCAGTTTTCCAGCGTTTTAGCGCCCGGCTGTATTATCATCAAGGCGATATCACACAGCCGCAATGCTACAGCGACTTATCCGATAGACTCGGCCGGGAAAGCGGGTTTCCTAAAAACATGGCCTTTTACCTAGCCATCAGCCCATCGGACTTTGGTTCGGTTATAGAACTGTTAAACAATAACAAGCTATTCGATGAAGCGCACGGCTGGCGGCGGGTGATTCTGGAAAAACCGATCGGCTATGACCTGGACAGCGCCCAGGCTCTGCAAAAACGCATCAGCCGCTATCTGGCCGAGCAGCAAATTTACCGGATCGATCATTATCTGGGCAAAGGCATGGTGCAAAATGTGCTGGTGTTTCGTTTCGCCAATGTGATGCTGGAGCCGTTATGGAACCGCAATTATATCGACCATATCCAGATTACCCATTCCGAAGACATCGGCATAGGCAGTCGCGCCGAATACTACGATAAGGCCGGAGCGATGCGCGATATGCTGCAAAGCCACCTGCTGCAATTGCTGACTCTGGTTACGATGGAGCCGCCGGTTTCGATGGATGCCGAATCCCTGCGCGACGAAAAAGTTAAAGTATTAAAATCCATCCGACCCATTCCGCGCGAAGCCGTACATGGACATGCTTCCCGCGCTCAATACAGCAAAGGCCGCATCGACGGCGAACAGATCAACGGCTATTTGCAGGAAGAAGGCATACCCGATGACAGCATCACCGAAACTTACGCCGCACTAAAATTGTATATCGACAACTGGCGCTGGCGCGGCGTGCCTTTTTATTTGCGTACCGGCAAGCGCATGGCGAAAGCGCAATCGGTGATTTCGATTTGTTTCCGCCATCCGCCGTTACAGTTTTTCCGCGGCACCGAAGTGCAATGCATGAACCCTAACTGGGTGCTGCTTGGCATACAGCCGGAAGAGTTCATCCGTATCGAAATGACGGTCAAAGAACCCGGCCTGGAGATGCGCACCCGCACCAGTATGCTCGATGCCAGTTTCCGCCAGCAGAATGAAAAGCCTATCGATGCTTACGAAGACTTGTTGCT
>CAZJOY010000229.1:0-6620 GCA_964547705.1 uncultured Methylobacter sp.
GTGCTGGAGCCGCCGGGAGCGGCTCCAGTAAAAACCTGGAAGGTCTGCCTCTCGGACTATTTCCCGCTTAACACCAAGCCAGGAAATCAACTGGAAGATTGATCAGAAACAACTTGATACGTCAGCACGCTGGCTACCTGAGGCTCGGTGACATCGATACCAAATGTCGCCAAATATCCCCAAACATGAATTTTGCCCAAGTAATTTGTTACCGTGGAAAAATCAGAAATCGACGCCGACGGCTGGGGAAGTGTTTGTTGCGTAGGCGACGTGCCTGACTCAAGAGCAGCATAATAAGTAAGAGGCCAACTACTCGTCCAAGGAATCCGATGCGTCGTCATTGTCATATCGGCGCCATCCCCCGCAGCCTGACAAATCTTCGCTAGTGCATACAGGACATCGGCTGCCGGAGGAATAAGATCACCAAGCTGGGTTTTTAGTGAAAGTGCCTCGAAATCCCAGGAATAATACTGCATCGCGCCTGGGGCCGCCGCTTGTGTTGCGTTATAAATGTATTCCCAGGCATGAGGCACTATATCCTGTATATTATAAACGAGAGCGTTTAGAGCACTAACGTGGTTTCCGCTATTAATATTGTTCTCCTGTTGTAAGCTAAAAGTGTTATCCCAGTCACTCGCAAAAATGGAATTTCCTGGCGTAGGTCCTGCCGTCGGCAATGCGCAGACCTGCGTACCGGCGGTCCAGCCGTGAGTATTATAATTAGCGAACCAGCTTGCCAGCGTTGGAGCAAGCGCTCCCCCTAAACTGTGCCCAGTAAAAATCAATTTCGTTGTAGCAGAGGTTGGCGCCAGTTCGGACAGATATGCTTGAAGCGTTTGATTTGCAGTCTGTGAAGAGCTGTATTGCACCAGATTATTCAACAAGTAATAAACGCCTTTGGCTGTTCCAAGTGAAATCTGGGCTTGTGTGGGATCAGCAGGAACAGATGTCGGCAAATTATCAAGTATATCGGGCCAGTTCACGCAATCCTTGGGGCCAACCTCAAAATCTTCATCGAACCAATCGAAGAACGCGGAAGGATCGGTACCGGCAATTGCCACGACATATGTATCTTGCGTCGTGCTGTAAACGATAAAAGCGGTATTATCGGCCTTACCACTCTGGGCATCTATCTCATAAACCCCCGGTCCCCAAACAACCTGCCAATCTCCACCAATCAATTGGGAGCCAAGTGTTCCAATAAGACCGGAAACTTCAATATTTTGATAAGGCTTACCAACATTACCGTCCTTCAAGGCGTCATATACAAAGTCGGCCACGTTCTGCTCGCTGCCTGTAACATGACCAGAGCTATTTGAAATCCAGTTAAACAAAAATACGGTTTGCGTAAGATCAAAACTATTTGAAGACATTATTGCTACCTCGATTTATTAAAAAATTAACTCAACGTTAAACACAGCACCAGCCTCGGTTTGAACTCAACCAGCGCTCGGGTTGTGGTAACAGGATTGCGCCCGTCACTTCTCCAACACCACTGGATATGCGGCTTTCTGCAACCGGGCATTGTTTAGCACCGTTTGCGACATGGGACTATATGCATTGCGCCAAACGCCCACCCAGCGCTGCCTCGTTTCAGGTGATCTGTTAATATGTTGAATTACAGAGGTCATTGGCGATGACCTAGAGTCGACTATAACCAATCAAAAAAAAGAAACCCTACAAAAACCTACGAAAATCACTCGCCCAACGGATTCAGCTCGGAAATTCTTTTTATTGCGCTAAGCTGATGAAATCATTTGAGAAATGTGGTTTACCGTGATAGGGAAGATATAGCTCGTTCCCATGCGTCCTTCCGCTGTTTCCTAAGATTGAGAGAATGGTTGAGCCACCGCACCGCCTAATGGCAACGTCAGGAATTGTCAGGAATCACTTACTTTAATTGTTACGATTTCGCCGCCTTACAGAATAGTAGTCCGGCTCAATGGAAAGAAGCCGGACGGTTTAACGGCTCGATTACTGACCGTGCTTTGTGAAGGCGTTTATCGTATGGAAGCAATCGACAAACATCAAAAACAAGTGAGTTAACATGGCCAGTCAAACTTCTACACCTAATTCGGTTACTCCATTACCTGGCGGAGTGAGTTCCGCGCTTCAGTATGGTTTCAACAGAGCGACGGGAAGCTTCTTAACAAATCCGGTATTCGACTTAACATACAACAAAGCCCAAAAGGTTCAATACAGCGGAAAAACATACAGCATTCCCGACGGTGTTTCCTATAGCCCGGTTACCAGTTCGGTAGAAACGAGCGAAACCTATCTGCTACAGAGCGAGCAGGATTTCAACAGTTATTATTCAAAAAGCCTGCAACTTAGCGGCTCGATTCCTACGGAATTCGGCATCGTATCGGCGTCGGCAGGAACATCGTCGATGGTAAGCAACTCTAACTTCGACTTTACTTCGAACTCTTATGCCATAAATACGGCGGCCCAGGCTTGCTGCCAGATTAGCCGAGCCGTGGGAAGCGTAAATCCGGATAAAACCTTCATGAGCGCTCTTCAACAACTTCCGGCGGCAATCGCTAGCCAGAACGATCAGGCTCAGTATGAAAAATTCTTTGGCCTATACGGCACTCACTATCTTGTAAGCGGAGCGCTGGGTGCAAGCTACATCATGGTGACAACCGTCAATCAAAGCTTGGTGCAAAGTTCCGGAACGCAGACTGTCAGCAACAATATCGGCTTAGGTTTTGAAAGTTTGGAAGGCGGTGCCTCTCTCTCCGCTTCTACCGTTACCGGTAGCAGTCAATTTTTCAGCAATAATTCAGAGCAGGTCTCGTGCCAAATCTATACCTTTGGTGGCAACGGCGGTTCGACTACGGTTGAGACATTCCTGGATTCGGCATTTGCCTACCCCGCCTTGCTAATCACCCCAGGGGTTGGCGCTCCGGCGGTCATGAGCTTGCTGTCGGATTTTTATCCAACCATCGCGACAGCCTTTAACGAGGCGCTGTATAACTATATGCTGAAAAATGGCATTACCATGATTGCCCCCTCGCAAACAGTCGCCGCTGACGCTACTAAGCAAGCAGGTACGGACTCGATAGTGCTTGGTATCATTCACTCGAATCCTGATGCCGCGGATAACGGCGATCGCGGCTATTTACAGCTGTTTTCCGACTCGGGGCAGGATCCGGGCACTCTTCGCGCCGCCGCATCTATACATTCGTTCGTAGCTTTGGGCGAAATTGAAGTTATTCAAACGGCAAGCCTGACGGCGCCGGTAAGAGCGACCGATTACTATAAACCTCAATTCGTGCAGACCGCCCTTACTCCATCCTGCTCTATATCGGTGCAGTCGCTCCAACTGCCGCCGGGATATAGCTTCGGCGCCTGGAGCAACGTGACGGTTAATAGTGCGCAACCGATCGTAGCCGAAACGGATGGCTTTCTGGTAGCAACCATTCAATACACAGAGTCCGGCGACCGCGGCTACATTTTCGGACAGACCGGTTCAGGCAGTCAGGTGAGCACGGTTATCGGTTCGTCGATACACTATTGGATCTCCGGTGGAGACATCTATATTCCTTACGAAAGCTTCTGCTTACCGGTACAAAAAGGAGCTTCTTACAATGTCGCGTTTACCAGTACCTGGGGTAATACCACCGCTACCGCCTATTGGCTGCCCATCAACGGCAATTCGGCGCTGTTGGGAACAACCGAAGCTCAGGCGACAGGGCAAACCTACTGCGCAGCGACAGACGGCTTTTTAGTTGGCTTTGTGCAAGAGCCTTCGCCGGGAGCTGCGGGCGGTATCCTTGAGGTAAGTGTTGGTGAAAGTGCTGGTTCGTTGTCGATATTGGCAGCGGCAGCGGTGCAAAATTTTACAGGCTTCGCAAGTCCAATCCCAAATGCGGCTAACTCAGACCGCATGATCCCTTATAACTCGGTGACCGTCCCGATTTCCAAAGGTACGTACTACTCGACAAAACTATTAGTGGTGCCAGGGGTAACGGCTCAACTGTATTGGATACCGCTAACCAATCCGGCGTTGCCTTCTTCTTGATTCGAGTCTGGCCGAATCGGCCATAGCAACGAGAGGCACCCACGTAATTTATAGAGTGGGTGTTTTTATATCTTTTATCTTTTGCATTTCAATTCTTTCTCCTGCTGGAGAAGGCGAGCTTTTTAGCGCTGAGAATACGAATGACTGCATGAAAAGGAAGTTTCTCTCTGCATTGCTTATATGGATGTAGGTAAGAACGGCAAGGATGCAGAAAGTAGGCAGAAAACATGACGCAGTAAACAAAATCGGGAGTGAGGGCTTCCGCAAGATGCGGCACACATTCTCTGCAACGAGATAAAGAAACCAATAACCTTAGGAGCACATTATGACAGATGAAACCGACCTATCCTCACGCACCGGCCTCCCCGATAATCTGAAGGCCGGTATCGAAGCGCTTTCCGGCATTTCGATGGACAATGTGAAGGTACACTACAACTCACCCCAACCGGCACAACTTAATGCCCTGGCATACGCTCAGGGCAGTAATATTCATGTTGCTCCGGGACAAGAGCAACATGCGCCGCATGAAGCCTGGAATGTGGTTCAGCAGGTTACAGGGAGGGTGACGCCGACAATGCAAATGGGGCAAGAAGAGCAAGGGGAACCAGAGGAGCCGGAAGGGCTAAGTGGAGAAGAACTAGGAGAATTAGGAGGGCTAGGGGAAGAAGAGCCGGAAATATGACCCCGACAGGCATTACGCCGGATGATGGCTTTCTTGCCGCCTTATTCACCGGCATTGAATCCGGATGAACAGGTTTGGAACCCTGCCAAAGCGGATGCCGGCAAACGGCCTATCCAAAGCAAGGATGACATGGCGCGAGTGACCCTCGCCGCCATGCAGTCCATCAAAGAAAAAATAGAGTGGGTGAAAAGCTTTTTCTGTCTGCCTGAAGCAAGGTATGCAGATGGCTAATCATGAGCATTGCGCCAGAACTTTTGAGACGATTAATATATGCTTTACAACTACGGACGCAGGAAGCGCGCAGTTTGTAGCATCGAAAAGTTGGGCATGGTGTTTATGCCCAACTTACCGGCTGATGGATTAAGCCTTGGCGGAAGGCTGCATATTCGGTCGAGACAATGAATACAAACTCGTTGCCTAGACTTAATTCAGATTGCTTATTCTGTACTGATGTTTGCGGTGATATTTACAGCGGGCGCGAGCGCAGTCGGAGGCAGCGAAGTGAAACCAAGAGTCGCCGCAGTAAAGTTGATCGTCTGTAAGGCGATCATCATCGGCGTCATGTTGCTCGATATTCTGATGTAATAAATAAGATTAGTCATATCGCGAACCGACACATATTGCGTATAGTCTTGGGTATTTAGTAGGCCGCCGCTCTGGCTGGTTCCCCGAGGAATGTCGACGGTATTTAGCAGGTGAAAGGCCAGATTGACGCCATCGGCCGCAGTGGCCGGCCGGTCTGCAAATTGTTTGAGATAGGCGATGCGAATGAAGCGGGATGGCGGTGTCGAATCGCCCGGTATACTCATTAAGCCGGATCCATGACCGGGCTGGCTGAACGTCTGACCATTGATCGTTATGGGGGCAGCGTCTGTAGCCGTCAGGCCTGTATAATTACCGATATTGGTAAGATGCCAATCGAAAGTTGGACCGTTGGTACAGACCCCAACACTATTTGGATAGGTTACTTGGTTACCATTGAGGAGTTCGACCACTAATCCGTTGCCGGACTTGTCAAAGATCGAAAAATGTGCCGTCGTATAAGTCTCTGTCCCTTCACTGAAACCCCAGACTTGAACGTTCGGCAGGTTGTTGATTACGTCTTGCACTGTAGCGCAAGTGCCGAGCACCCAGTCGCAAAACCATTGGCAGGCCAGTGCCTTGGACTTGTCTGTCACCGTTTGATATTGCGCCTCTGGAAGTGTCTGCATCGCAATCGACAGTCCTTGAGTGTTCATACCATCCGTCACCCATTTGAACCCTAGTGCGTTGAGTCCGACATAGCCGTACGTTGTCGTCCAGCTCAGGCCATCTCCATCTGGATCGAGCTCGTTCAATAGGCTTGATGGCGAAGTGATCTTCTGACCAATGCCCCGGACGACAACTTGACTGTTCATTGTGATGCCGTTTTCCATTGACCGGCCGGAAATATGAGAGCCGTCAGACGGAGAAATTAAAAAATTCGTACACATTTCAGCTTTCCTTCTAATTGTATTTTTTATGGATTAGCTTGGAGATCGAGGCCAGGCTTGACTGATTTCAAGCGCAATCACTAAAAGCCCATTAGGGATGCGGTAAACGAAGTGAACCTTATCCTACGAACTACATGGGTCATCAGCGATGACCTGAAACCGACTATAACCAATCGAAAAACATAAACCTTACAAAACCCTACAGAAAATCGCCCAGCCGCCGGCTTTACCGCAGCATTTTTTATCGCATCAAAGCAAACGCAGTTACGACGAAATCCTTTGAAAATTTGATATGAGCGCCGTTTACCGTGATAACGCAGATATGCCTCGTTTCCTCTTCCGTTTGAGAGACGGCAGAAAGGCTATCTGGAAGTGCAAGCACCAACAGTAGGCGCTTTAGGCGAAGCTTGCACTCCCGCTGCAATAAAAGAAACACGAGTTT
>CAZJOY010000230.1:0-6609 GCA_964547705.1 uncultured Methylobacter sp.
GGTTGATGGCGTCATGGCTGAAGGTTTCGCAGTGGTCGGCAAAGTGAGTCAGTGTATAGTTGATTTGGCTGACCAACAGATATTGGCAGTAGGCTAGACGTGTCATAGGAGGGGCAATAGGTGTTTTTCATGCCGACAATTTACCAACTTTGGGTTGAATTGACGATTCTTAAAATCTAATTTTGCGTAAGTCCTATCCATGTTCAATTGCTCAATATTGGCGTATAGCCGGTCAGGGTCGATCTCTGCGTTGATCGATTTCGGCCCTCGCTTGCCTTCAAACAGGCTGCCAGCATTCTCCAATAACTCTTTTTTCCATTGACTCACCTGGTTCGGGTGAACGCCATGTTCTTGAGCAATTTCATTGCTCGTATTCAACCCTTTGACGGCTTCTAAGGCAACCTTGGCTTTTTGCGCACCCGTAAAAATCTCCGTTTCTTTTCACTCATTTTCGCCCTCTAATTTAGCTCAGAGCGTAGCTTAAACTACTGTCTGGATTTCGGGGACCACTATATCTCGATAAGATTTTCTATCTTAAACCGTAGTCTGAAATATGGGGAATACTGTTATAGATAATGCCGGTTTGATTTGGCGCGTTTATCAACTGAAAACGGCCTCTTGTGTTGCGGTCTGTTATGTTTTTTTGTTTTGAATGCTCCCATGAGTTTCCCACAGGCATAAAAAAACCAGCTCTAAGGCTGGCCTTTTTACTAAATTACTTAAGCAATTCAAAGTGTTTGGTGGTGGGTCGTGCGCGATTCGAACGCGCGACCATCGCATTAAAAGTTCGATTCAAATATATATCAAACAACTGCATACTACTTATAAATCCCTATAATCAAAAGGATAGCACACATCAAAGGACGTGAGAAGTTATTAAAGGTAGTATGCGGAATTATGAACCACTGTAGTTTTTACTGTAGCTTTTGACCTTGAGTTGCTTTGTGTAAAATAGCTGTCAATATGCTTTACAAAAGTCCAGTAGCTAATTTACTTCAAACCCTTGCGCTTTAAGTACGTGCTCAATTTCTATCTGTAATTTATTTTGCAGATCAAAGTCACCATTAAACTCAAACCGTAAGTCATGCGCATAATCTGATTTTACTGTCTCATCATTTGTTTTTTTCCGCAACAGTACACATGCTTTGTTCTGTCCCCGCGCGTAACCATATTCATAGAGCACATTTGCATTATTGTCAGTAATATCAGCAATAAAAATATCACAGGTTTGGATTTTATTAAAAATATCAGCAATGATGTCATGTGTAGGTGAGTGAGTACGCATAATGGGATGGTGCATCAAATTTAAATGAGGGTTGGCTATCTTAATTTGGCTTATCGCATTTCCTAAAGCAGTATTGAAATCAGTTACCTCTAGATCAGAATAATAGGGCATTGCCATAAAAATCATAATTTGTGATGCATGTACTTTATTAAATACATCAACGATACTACTCGCATCGATCTCTTTAATTTCATGAATATGATTGCGTAAAATCCAATTTTTAAAGGCTGTAATCAGCGACATTTCGTCGTGACTATCTTTAAAGGCATAGTACAAAAATGCCACCAAAAGCCCGGTTTCACAACAAGCTTGTAATTTAGGTTCTTGTCTGAAAACCTGATTGACTATAGTCAGATTCTGCTTAATAGTTTTAATAGCAGTATCTTTATCTACTAATTTATGGTCTTCAAGAAATTGTAGTGTTTGTATCAGTACGGTTCTTAAGCTATCACCAAATACATGGTTGAGCGCACGCAAATAATCTTTATCAACTTCAGGCGCTAATTTTTTAGCTTTTAGATAGGTCCAACCAAAGTTTCCTGATATTTCTTCGTCAGAAAATCTATTATTGTCTAATATCGCTTTTAGGTTTTCTTCTGAAGTAAGTGCTAGGCCCTTACTATTGATATTATGAAAAATAGCACTTTGTTGTTTAGCATCATTATCATTATCATTCAGTAAGATTAAACAAAAAGGCGTTTTAATATCAGATGATAAATCATCCAGTTTTTCTGCGGCACTTAAACGATGATTGCCATCTATACGCTGAAATATACCATTCCCTAGAAGATCAAGAACATCTACTGTTACGATTCGAATTAAATCTTTATCGCGCTTATCTGACTTGCTGGCGTAAGACTTATTAAATTGTTTAAGAATGAGCGTCTTACCTTTCGACTCAGACAAATTCAATAATTCGTTAGATACAGAAAGATTAATATTATCTTGATCAGGGTTAAGTGTGTAACTCAAGGTTATTTCCGGGAAAAACACATACTCACGCTTGTTTAGATAATCCTCTAGTTCTTGGCGGTGTTTCTCTACCAAGTTACGCTGATATTGGTCATTTGGTCTGGATAATTTGGCTAATTCGCTAAGTTTTGCATAACCTCGAATACAAATAAACCCGCCCAAAGACCGTTCTAAAATCCCTCTTAATATCATGAAGTTTATACCTAAAATATTATGTATTCAGTCGTGCTTCTAGCGTTTCAAGAATTAACAGATTGTTGAGGTAAATGAAGATGTTCCGGGAACAGCAAACGTGGTTTTACCTACTCTGTTTGGTCCTGCGATAAACCAACAAGTTGGCATCTGCACTTCTCCTCACTCACCCAAAATCATGCGTTCCACTTCGGCCTTGGCATCGGCCAGGATTTGCGATGCTTCGGTTTGGAGCTGTTTGGCTTGATTTCTTACAGACTCGATTTTTGACGCAATTTGTTTTTGTTGTTGCAGAGGAGGTAAAATTATTAGCTGATTCAAAAAACTACTCATAATTAAGTTTCTGATGCCATTTGTTTGGCTTTGCATAGCGTCTGTTAGCTTAATACTATGCATTGTCTTCAAATAATTAAATAAATATGCTGGGCAGATAACTGTTTCATCAACATGAATTTTGTGAATAAAGTTACTAAAGCATAAAGATTCTTGGTTAATGTATTCAGCAGTAACTAAAGCCACTCGTCCAACTGGCTGATCAGGACTGCCGCCAGACTTTTCAATTAGTAAGTCATTTTCTTGGATGTTAATGCGGCGCAATTTATCACTTGCGATCAAACGATACTTTACCCTACTACCATCTAAATTCAGATTAAATTGATTATCAAATTCAGTAGAACGAATAACCAAACATTTTTGATAACCATCTCCCACTTCTTCATCAATATCTTTCCCCCAATCACCCGCTACGCTCTGGGTTAATAATTGACGAAGAGGTATTTTATTAAACAAAGATGCAGTTATGGCTTTTTTTAAGCCCGTTGTCGTGGTGTCATACAGTTTAGGGTCAAACCGTCCTCCCAATACCTCTCTAGAATTTACCCGAAACATCCGCTTTTCAAGGCTATTGTTTTGCTGCGGCAAGGTTATGCCCAGCTCCGCCAATAAATACGCATTAATTCCCGCCAAAAGCGCTTGGGCTTGTTGTTCTTTTTCTTGTCGTTCAATTAAAGCGGTGTGATAAATTTGAACGACATGTTGCTGTATTTCTAAAGGAGGAACCACAATAGGAACTGGTGACAACTGTTGATAATTGATATTTTTCTGTGCCGATTGTGGGGCTAAATCCTCTAAATAAGATTTGATAAACTTAAAATATAAATTGATATACTCAATTGTTAACTCATTTGTCTTTGGTGTCATACCAATTAAACTGTCGGGGAAACATGCGGGATAGTCCAAAATAGCAGTATCCCCAATATTGGCAGCAATGGTAATGACCACCACAGGCTCGCTAAATAACCGACTGGTTTTTAAGCCCAACTCGTTTAGAGTTTGCGAATAAGTAATCTTCCCATTGGTTTGACTGGCCCGCACAATATCTCCCGTTTGGATAAACGGGTATTCACCACCATAGAAACGAGGCTCATTTCGTGGGCGATGCCCAAAACGCCCGCGTTGCATTTCAATAACTTCTGACAATTTTTTAACGGGATAGCGCGTATGATTAACGATGCCTAAGTTATTAACTGAATAATAATAAAGAGGATCGAAGCGACCATCAATATCTGAAAAATTAATAAAAAAAACCTTTAAACCATCCTGACGCTTTAATTTAAAAGGACTCACGGTTTACCTCTTCTTCAATAAACCGCGCCAACTCTTGACTGATAATATCTAATTCGTTTTGCCCCGTTTGCTTACCCGTAGCGTCATAGCCAATATCTTCGGCAATCGCCATGAAAATCGGGTAGTCGGGCAATGCGCTTTGTTTTTTAAGCAAATAAGCTTCTTCTAAGCGCTCTTTAAGTTCATTGATTTGTTCGGTGTATTCAGCGGTTTTCTCTGTTTTCCAGGTTTTGAAGGCATCAGTTTTTTTAAAGTGGCTTAGTTCGCCTTCAAATATCGCACCGGTAGCTTGGTCAATAACTGTTTTCTTTTCCTTTTCAATTCGAGCAACCTCTGACTGGTAGAGGTTTTCAGTCAACAAGGCTGCTTGCAAGCTGAGTTTTTGCTGTTGCAAGGCGTGGGTTTTATCGGCACTGTATTTACGCAAAAACAAGACGCTGCTTTTTACGCCTGCGCCGGTCGCGGTAAAGGCGGTTTGCGGCAGGCTGACTACGGCAACAATGCGATACCAATCTTCGATTTGGTCGCGCACGTATTGCAGGCTGCTATTGGTGAGTACGCCGTCGGGGATGACAATCGCCAAATAGCCGCCAGCGGTTAAGAACTGGTGGCATTGTTCGATGAACAATACTTCGGTGCTTTGGGTGTCGCGGTTTTTGACGCCGCTGTTTTTAAGGTCCAGCCAGGAAGTGTCTTTTTGCCCGAAAGTGTAGGTGTCCAAATAAGCTTTTTCGGTCAGTTTTACCGCGCTTCCAAACGGCGGATTGGTGATGATGAAGTCAAACCGGCCGTATTTAAAGCCGTTGTTGGTGGTTAGTTCTTGTAATTTACTGTCTTTAAGCAAGCCGTCGGCGCTGATGACATTGGTATGCCCATCGTCATGAATAATCATGTTCATTTTGGCGGCACGGCTGATTTGTTCGTTGATTTCTATGCCGTACAAGCGCTTTTCGGCAAAGTCGTGCCAGTGTTGCCAGTGTTCTTTGCTGTCTGGGTCGTAAAATTCATCTGCTTCGCGACGCACCTTTTCCAAGGCGTGCAATAAAAAACCGCCACTGCCGCAGGAAGTATCTAATACCAGCGATTCATGAGTAATCGGCATCACATCAACAATGAATTTTACAATCGGACGCGGGGTGAAGTATTGCCCAAAGCTGCCGCGAAAGAATGAATCCATAAAGGTCTCAAACGCACGGCCCTTGCTGTCTAAATCGGTTTTGTTCAGGTTGATGTCTTGCAGATATTCAACAATCGTTCGTACCCGTTCGTGGGTGAGGCGGATATTGTCGCGGAATACTTCCGGGTCTTTTTTTCGTCCTTCTTCGTAGAGTGCGTTAATACGGACGAATAAGGCTTCGTTAGTCTTTCTCAGTGCGTCACGTTGTTTTTCATCCTCATTTGCACCTTTGCCCTCTTCCTGAATGACCTGAAAATCATAAGCCTCTCCCTGTTTTCGGGCTTTACGTTCGTCCCAAATTTTGCAGAATATGAGCTTGTCCAATTCATCAAAGGCTTCTGACGGGTTGAGTTGCCCTCCCGCCCATAAGGCATTATGCGCCAGCTTAAACCGGCGGGTCAGTTCGTCCTCGGCAACCACGTGTAACTCGAAAAACTTTTGTTCACCTGCTTTGTGTTTCAGCTTGTCCGCACCTTTAACAAATTTATAAGGTGCCAATTTATCCACACCGTATGGCGGAATGTCGGACTCGGATTTGCGTGTGTTCTTGCGTTTATCAACCTGGAAATAGTCGTTTTTGATTTTTGATGTTACCCATACCCACTTGACGTTATTGGGTAACGCAAAAGCGTATGAATAGGCTTGATTAACAGATTGAGCATATTCGGCTTCGGAAACGTCTTGTTTTTTACACTCCACTAAAATATGCGGCTCCAAGCATTCATCATCGTTGTAAACGATAATGTCCGCCTCTTTTTTGCCAGAACCCATCGTCACTACAACAAAGTTCTGTATGCGGTGTTTTGGGTAACCGTATTCGAGGATCAATCGACAATAGGCTTCGGCTTGTACCTGTTCTTCAGGATTAGTGTATAAACGGCTTTTATTTTGTTCGATATATTCGATGCGTTTACCATCATCCAGGATTTTAATCAGTCCTTTTTCGATACCTTGCTGTACGTAGTCAATTACTTGGTTTTCGCTCATTTATTGTCTTGTTGAGTTATGGGTGATAGGTGATGGGTGATCTAGTAAGGCAGTTACTTAACCAGCATACAGAGACAACAACGCTTTCAAGGCTTGTGGGTTATCACCCTGAATCAACATGCTTTCCGTATTAGCATTGCCAACGCTAAGTTCTGGCACGGCCTCCAGCAAACAATAAAGCACTTTCTGCACGGTGTGAACAGCATCCGATTTGTTCAACCAATCGAGTAATGGCATGACTTAGATTTAATCATTTAAGGTTAATTTAGGCTTTGTGCCAAGAGGTGTTTCAAGACCAAGAAGTACTAATTAACCAGAAATTGAGAATCAATTAATTGCCGATACTCTAAAATCATACTTCCTTCTGCTA
>CAZJOY010000231.1:0-6599 GCA_964547705.1 uncultured Methylobacter sp.
AAGCATCGTTCAGTGTTCTGCCGCGCATAAAAGCTAATGGAGCAACCTCTATAATGCCTTTATCAATCATTTTTTCAACTCGTTCAAAACCGAGCATGTCGTACAGCGCATCATATAAAGGCCGTAAATAAGGATCAACTTTTTGTGCCATATCGCCGGGTAAAAAGCCCAGTTTTTCACCGGCTTCTACCGCAGGCCGCACCAGAATGATCTTTCTGACCTTTTCGCTTTGCAGTGATTCAATCGCACAAGCAACTGCCAGATAAGTCTTGCCGGTTCCAGCAGGCCCTACGCCGAAATTAATATCATGAGTCACAATTTTTCTCAGATATTCTTGCTGGTTAATCCCCCGCCCCCTGATCATGCCGCATTTGGTCTTGATCGTTACGTTTTGCTGGGACGATGTTGCTGCCGAAGAATCCAATAACTCTTCGATGGATGAATCTTGCATGGCTAAATGCACAAGCTCGGAGGTTAGGTGTTCTTTTTCGGTACTGTCAAATAACTTCTGCATAACAGCGCAGGCTGCCTTGACTGAATTATCCAAGCCCGTAACCCTAAACTGATTGCCGCGATTGGCGATCTCGACCTGAAGACGCGACTCAATCTGCCGCAAATGTGCATCAAACTGACCGCAAAAATTAGATAATCGGCTATTATCGGCAGGGGCTAAAGAAATTTCCTGTGAAATCATAAATCAATTATTACCAACAATTTTTTCAACGGAAGTATCAACCATCCGCCCTCGTAGAGAATTGGGTAACGCCTCGGCAATCAGCACATCGACAAACTGTCCGGCCAACCGGGGATGCCCGATAAAATTAACGACCCGATTATTCTCCGTTCTGCCCTGCATTTGCAATGGATTCTTTTTAGACTGTCCTTCTACCAACACAGTTTGCACAGTATCGATCATACTCTGCGAGATAGCCGCCGTCATTTCATTGATACGATTTTGGAAACGTTCCAAGCGCTGCTTTTTAACTTCCGCCGGCACATCATCCGGTAAATCAGCCGCAGGCGTTCCAGGACGCGGACTATAAACAAAGCTGAAAGATAAATCGAAGCCGACTTCTTCAATGAAAGACATCGTTTCTTCAAACTCGGCATCGGTTTCACCAGGGAAACCGATAATAAAGTCGGATGACAGGTAAATATTGGGCCGCACTGCGCGTAACTTGCGGATAATTTCAATGTAGTCGGCACGCGCATGTCCGCGCTTCATCATTTTCAAGATATGATCGCTGCCGCTTTGTACCGGCAAATGCAGATGATCAACCAGCTGAGGAATTTCAGAGAAAGCCTCGATCAGTTCATCGGTAAACTCTATCGGATGCGAGGTGGTGAAACGAATACGCTCGATGCCCTCTACCGCGGCCACATAATGCAGCAATAAAGCAAAATCGGCGATATCGCCATCATCCATTATGCCGCGGTAGGCATTAACATTTTGGCCTAGTAGATTGATTTCCCGAACACCTTGCTTGGCTAATGCGGTAATTTCGGCGATTACATCATCCAGCGGACGACTAATTTCTTCACAACGGGTATAAGGCACTACGCAGAACGTACAATATTTGCTGCAACCTTCCATCACCGAAACAAAAGCTTTTGGACCTTCCGCTCTGGGTTCCGGCAATGCATCGAATTTTTCTATTTCAGGGAAGGATACATCGACAACAGTTTTTTGATGACTCCGTGCCTGATCCAGAAGTTGCGGCAAGCGATGTAGGGTTTGTGGTCCGAACACGATATCCACAAAAGGCGCCCGTTTTTGAATAGCAGCACCTTCTTGACTGGCAACACATCCCCCCACACCAATAATCACATCGGGACGTTTGTCTTTAATCTTGCGCCACTTACCCAATGCCGAAAATACTTTTTCCTGTGCTTTTTCACGTATCGAACAAGTATTCAGCAGCAAAACATCAGCTTGTTTCGGGTCATCAATTAATTCAAATCCATGTGAAGCATTGAGCACATCCCGCATTTTATCGGAATCGTACTCGTTCATTTGGCAACCGTTGGTTTGAATATAAAGTTTTTGTGTCATATTTTTAATAGTAAATCATCCAAAAATCACTGAGGCCACACCCCCGAGTTTAAAGTCCGCTTCTTGAATTTATTGAAACGAAACGGCGGTAACTAAGCCACCTTAATAATGAAAAAAGCCCTGGACAATCGACCAAGGCTTAGTAAATATTGATTATTATACCCCGAAGACTATTTAAACAGGAAGCCTAGGCGGGAACAAGGACGGACTTCCTAGGACCGTATTTACACTCTTCGGCTATGCTCAACAGAGCCAGCCCAAAGAGTGCAGTACAAGCAAGTATTTCCGGCTTATGTTACACCACTCGAAAACAACGATTTTCGTTTGACGTTCAAGCTAACTCATCGTCCGCTTTACAAGCATCTTAAAACTCTTCCCACTCGTCGCTAATAGCCATCTTTAATTGCGGCCTTGCCTTAACCGGCATCGGGCTTTTATTTACCTTTGGAATTGCAGAAGGAGAGCTTTGGGAACTAACTGAACTATTATCAACAGTAAATCGTCCAACTGTAGCTGACAAATTTTCAGCCTGTTCTTCCAACGACTCGGCTGCGGCAGCAGCCTGCTCTACCAAGGCGGCGTTTTGTTGAGTCACATCATCCATCTGTCCGATAGCTTGATTAACCTGCTCTATACCCGAAGTCTGTTCAACAGAAGCGGTTCTGATCTCGGACATAATGATTGTAACGCCGCGAATGGCGCTAACGATTTCTTCCATGGTCTTTCCAGCCTGGGCAACCAATTTAGTGCCGTCTTCAACTTTTTCTACTGAATCGCCAATCAGGTTCTTGATCTCTCCAGCTGCCGCCGCTGCACGCTGAGCGAGATTGCGCACTTCTCCAGCTACTACGGCGAATCCCCGGCCCTGCTCGCCGGCACGAGCTGCCTCTACTGCGGCGTTCAACGCAAGAATATTGGTCTGAAAAGCAATACTGTCAATCACGGAGATAATATCCACAATCTTGCGAGAAGATTCATTGATACCTTCCATTGTCGCCACAACCTGATCAACTACCGTAACGCCCTTGCCTGCAATATCGGTAGCGCCGACAGCAAGTTGGTTGGCATGTTGGGCGTTTTTAGCATTATGCTGAACGGTGGAAGTTAGTTCTTCCATACTGGCGGCGGTTTCTTCCAAGCTGGCGGCTTGCTCTTCAGTACGATGCGATAAGTCATTGTTACCCGCAGCAATTTCTTTGGCGGCGGTATTAATGCTGATAGTGGAATCCTTAATTTCTCCGACGAGGCCTCTGAGGTTTTCTACCGTACCATTCATACTGGCGATTACGGCACCAAAAGTACCCGGATAATTCTTTGTGATAGTTTGAGTCAGGTTACCTTCGGACAATGCACTTGCAATGAGCGATATATCATCAAGACTGCCCAGAGCATCGAGCGAAAGGTTGATATCGTCTTTCAATCGACTTAGATCGCCCTGCCCTTCCGCTTGAACACGCTGACTAATATCACCCTGAGCAACGCCGCCCATGACCTTGCCTACGTCCCCCAGCATGGTTTTCATAGTCAACATCGCACGCATAGCATTATCCACAGCAAGCCTGTATTCGCCTTCGACATTGACATCGACTTTTTCGTTGAAGTCGCCGTTGGCCATCGCAGTCATAAGCTTAGTAATAGCGCTTGTGGTGGAAGATAACGTTCTTGCGACAGCATTGAGTTGTTTCAGAGCCAACGCGAACCCGCCATGTAATCCTTGTGGATAGCTCTTTCTGGAAAAATCACCATAGATTACGTAGGCCATGGAGTAATACATGTCCACCTGCGCGGTCTCCACTTGGTCCATTAGATTATTTAACGCCCAAGCAAGCTGCTGAAGCGGTCGCTCTTTCCCGCCAATATAGGTAAGTCGTACATCTACAGATCCTTGCGCCCACTCGTGACTTGCGTTGAGTAACTTATCCAGCAGCTGTTGATCGGCTTTCCTTAATTTGTACCACCAAACAGCAGATAAAACGGAGCTGGCCGTCAGCAAAGATAAAATGAGTACCCCGCCTACTACTTCGAACAAGCCTAGGACAAGCATCCACACATAAATCAGTGAAACACCCCATGCAATAGCAACAGCCGCTAAGGCAATAGATTCATTATTCTTAAAGCGACTGTAGTACATTGATCAGCTCCTCGTAAGTAACGCCCTTATCTTTTAATACATTGCCTAATACAACGCCTGAAGCCTCCATAGCATTCTTGGGACCCGCATTCCGCTCGGCATCCAACATGGCACGATACACATCCGCCACAATCGGGATGGCCTTGGGATTAGGCATGCGGCGCACCGAGGTGTAACCAACTTTTTGTTTATTCTTATCTATCAAAGGCGCCACATGGGTAAATACCCAGTAAAATCCGCCATCTTTTGACATATTCTTAACATAAGCAAAGATCTCCTTATCCTCTGCCAAATAGTCCCACAATAACTTAAATACGGCTCTAGGCATGTCGGGATGGCGGATAATATTGTGCTGACTACCGAGAAGTTCTTGTTCTTCATACCCCGAGAACTCGATAAAAATCTCGTTCCCATAGATAATCCGACCGGTAAGATCGGTTTTGGAAACGATGAAATCATTTTCCCGCATTACCCTCTCCTTAGTTGTCGGGACAATATCTTTTCTCTTCATTATTCTTCCTCAGTTAATTATGCGGCTAACAAAGCACCCACAATTTGTTTGCCAGTTTATTATTATCAAACGTAGAAATAGTCATGTGCACACTCAAAAACCATGATTAATATAGGTTTTTAACATATTCCAAACTACCATCTGTTGCCGCTCTGCCGAGCATCACGTAAAAACAGCCCAAGACGACAGCTAACAAGCCCCTTTTCCCAAGGGAATTTTCACCGTTCTCCACCTTTATTTCTCTTTAATATCATAAAAAAACAGTCCACACTATTTTTTAGTGCTTGACCCATATCATTGATACCGATTAACTGATTTTTATAAGTTTGCAATTTTGATAGCAACTCTGGGGCAAGAAAAACACCTGATCCTATCCTAGCCGCATACGTTATAAAGAACTCATCTTTACTACAACCCCAAACTTTGGGTGATCCAGATAATAGACCTCATTCAACTTAATCGAGTGTTTTTTATTTAATCGATAAACCAGGTTTTTGCTAAAACCATCACCCGAATTAGAGCTAAACTCCAGATCAACCGTCATTTGCAAACCTTGCTCTTGCTGTATCAGGAGATAGCCATTCAGCTTGCCATCAGCGCCCTGAATGTGAACAGGGGAGCTGGCCCCTCTTTCGTCTACCGGCTGAATCCAGGCAGCGTGCAAAATAGGCCGGTAAGCCGAATCCCTAGCTAGTGCTGCATAGCTGTCATCAAGCGTTGTATTTTCCGGTTTGTTATAAGCCGATAGTTCAGTCAAGCCAGAAGGCCACTCGATTTCACTGGAGACCTGATTAAATGCCTCGGTATTAGGCATAGTCTGTAAAAAAACGATCAATTCTATTTGATACGCCTTTCCCTCCGCTAAAGCGGAATTACTAAAAAGTCCCAACATTGCCGCCAGGCTGTAAAACACGACTTTAATCATTGTCACTTTTTAACCGCCGGTTTCAGCGTTAATTTATCCAGCAGTTCAACGATAAACTCAAGTTTCTGCTCAGCCGTTTCGAACGGCTTGATAAATCTTAACTTATCCGCACCATCGAATTTATAAACCTGTGCCTGGGTTTGTATCAGCGAAATCAACTGGTCGGTATTAATATTAGGCGTTTCTGAAAAAATAATGCGTCCGCCTCCGGCATTCGCTTCTATTTTTTTGATACCCAGCTTTTCGGCCTGCTGTTTTAATTCGGTGACGCTGAACAAGGTTTTTACAGGCTCTGGAAATAAACCGAAGCGATCGATCATTTCCACCTGTAATTCGCGCAAATCTTCCTTGGTTTCAGTATTGGAGATGCGCTTATACAGCACCAGGCGACCATGAATATCCGGCAGATAATCTTCCGGGATCAATGCAGAAGCTTGCAGATCGACCTCCGGCCCTCTATCCATCGGCATCTCAAGTTCAGGTTGCTTGCCGGATTTTAGCGAATTGACGGCACGCTCCAGCAATTCGGTATATAGAGTAAAACCGATTTCCTGAATTTGGCCGCTTTGGTCGTCGCCGAGCAATTCACCTGCGCCGCGAATTTCCATATCATGCGACGACAGCATAAATCCAGCCCCTAAATCGCCGGAAGCTTCAACCGCTTCCAGACGTTTAACGGCATCCTTACTTAATAAAGTTTTCGGCGGCACGACAAAATAGGCATAAGCCCGGTGATGCGAACGCCCTACCCGACCGCGCAACTGATGCAACTGCGCCAGCCCCAATTTATCGGCGCGGTTAATAATGATTGTATTGGCGCTGGGAATGTCGATGCCGCTTTCAATAATCGTAGAGCACAACAACAGATTAAAGCGTTGATGATAAAAATCCAGCATGATCCGCTCCAACTCACGCTCCGGCATTTGCCCGTGCGCAATTTCAATCCGCGCTTCAGGTACCAGCGTTTCCAGTTCCTTGG
>CAZJOY010000232.1:0-6593 GCA_964547705.1 uncultured Methylobacter sp.
CGCGGTCAAAGCGGATCGCGTGTAAGAGTGCTAAGCAATGGCATCGGCGGCAATGACGTTTCGGCGATAAGCCCCGACCATGCCAGCAGTGTTGAGCCATTGTTGGCCGAGCGTGTCGAGGTGTTGCGCGGCCCCTCCAGCTTGCTCTATAGCAGCGGCGCGATTGGCGGCGTGGTCAACGTGATCGACAACCGGATTCCGGGCAAGCTCCCGGACAAATTGCTGGGCGGTGCGCTTGAGCAGCATTTTGACTCGGTTTCCGACGAAACGTCCACGGTTATGAAAGTAGAAGGCGGCAAAAGTAATCTGGCCTACCACTTGGACGGTTTTTACCGCGACCGCAATAATCTCGACATCGGCGGCTCGGCCATTGATGTTACTGCCGCCCAAGCTACCGATCCGACGTTGGAGGTTACTCAGAACACCAAAGGCTACATCGACAACACCTCCGCTCACGCGATCAGCGGTTCGGCCGGCGTTTCCCTGATAGGCGATCCGGGTTTTGCCGGCGTATCGATCAATCGTTTGGAAAACAATTACGGCATTGCCCCTGACGGCACAGGCGAAACGACCCGCATCGATCTCAAACAAAGCAAATACGATTTTAAAAGCGAATTGAAAAATCCGTTTAAGTTCGCTGAATCCCTACGTATGAAACTGGGTTATACCGATTACCAACACACCGAAATTGCCGACGGCTCTCCGGGCGCTTTTTTTACTAATAAAACCTACGAAAGCCGGCTGGAACTCACCCATAAACCATTAGGCCCGTTGCGCGGCATGGTCGGATTTCAAGCCATTGCCGGCGATTTTGCGGCGATTGATAAATCGACCAATGAAGTGATTGTGCCGCAAACGCTAAGCCATAGTTACGGCGTCTTTGCGGTGGAATCGTTCGATATCGGTGCGTTTGCTAACCAGCTCGGTCTACGGGTTGAAGACACGATGCTGGAACCGCAAGGGCTTTCCAGTCTTAATTATGTGCCGGTCAGCGCTTCCGCTTCGAGCTTGTGGAAGATTAACGACAGCAACAGCCTCAATCTTGCGATAACACGCTCGCAGCGTGCGCCGCAAATACAGGAGCTGCTGGCTAATGGTTATCATGACGCGACCCGTAGCTTTGAAGTCGGCAACCTGAATTTGCGCGAAGAAACTTCCTATAACCTGGATTTGGGTTATAAATTTAAAGCGGACTGGGTCAAAGCCCAGCTGGACCTGTTCCATAACTGGGCGGGCGATTATATTTACCAGCAACGCAATGGTGAATTCATAGACGGTGCGCCGGTACTCGAAACCCGCCAAGCCGATGCGACGTTCATGGGCTACGAAAGCAAACTGGTTTTTCCGCTGATGCAAAACCGCGTCGGATCGGTTGGTTTAACATTGTTCAGCGATTTTCCCAGGGGGCAGTTGGTCAATGGTCGTGATGTGCCGCGCATGCCGCCGTTGCGTTTCGGCTTCCAGCTCGACCACAGTAAAGGCGAGTGGAATACCAACCTGCGTCTGACGCACGGCGAGGCCCAGACTCATGCGGGCGATAACGATACCGCTACGGACGGGTACCTGCTGCTGAGCCTCGGTACACAATATCAAGTCCTGGATTTGCACGATGCCGATGTGATGGTATTTGCCAAAGCCAATAACCTGTTGAATGAGAATATCCGTAACTCTACCTCTTACCTGCGTAATTTTGCGCCGGAACCGGGGCGGGGGGCGGAGATTGGGTTTAGGGTGAGTTACTAAATCGAGCAGCTCAGACATAGAGCAATGTGAAGCAAACTGGCAGTTAATACCGTTTGCGACCCTTAGCCTCTGGCAATTAGGCGCTTGATTGGCTGGATGGTGTCGGCTAGCGATTTGTCATCGCAATAAAATGAAGCTGCATATCTGCCTGTATTAAAAGAGATACAGCTAAAATTCATAGAAAACGCCAACGCCGTGAGTTACAACCTGTAGGACGCAATACGCGATAAAGTCGCTATTGCGTCCTACGGTTCTACGGCACTGACCGGTGCCAGGCAAAACAACGGATAAAATTAAGGAAATGCAAGATGCTGTTCAGTCAATACTTTTGCTGATAGAATCCAATCGGTTTTAAATCACGATAAATTACCCAAATAAGAAGGTAACGCTAATGTCCGAATATATTTCCGAAGCACTCGATATTGCCAATCAAGAAGCTGAACGCGCCAGACAGGCGGCAAACCGTTGTGAAGATTTTTATCAATCTGCTGAACAATCTCAACGAGCCGCATCCGAACGTGCAGTTCAAGCTGATCAGCATGCTCATCAAGCCGCATTAGTTCTCCATCATGCTGAAATGCATGCTGAAAATGCCGGTAACGCAGCTCAGGGTGCTAATGACAGCGCCCAAATAGCAGCCCAGGCCGCTAGCAAAGCAGAGGATGAAGCGCAACAAGCCCGCACCCACGCCGAAACAGCCGCGAATGCGGCGACTGAAAGCCAGGTTTCTGCACAGACGGCACAAGATTATTCCCAACAGGCCCAACAACAAGCTGAAAATACCGGTAACTCAGCTCAGGATGCAAATGGCAGCGCCCAAATAGCAGCCCAGGCAGCTAACAAGGCAGAAGATGAAGCGCAACAAGCCCGCACCCACGCCGAAACAGCCGCGAATGCGGCGGCTGAAAGCCATGTTTCTGCACAGACGGCACAAGATTATTCCCAACAAGCTCAACAGCAAGCTGAAAATGCCGGTAATTCAGCTCAGGATGCAAACGGCAGCGCCCAAACGTCAGCCCAGGCAGCCAGTAAGGCGGAGAATGAAGCACAACAAGCCGCTCGGTTTGCCAGCGACGCTCAAACATCCGCCTATTTGACCGGTCAGGCCGTGAGTCAATCTCAGGAACACGCCGATCAAGTAGCCCAGTTTAGAGAGCAGTCAGCCAGTCGCACTCAAGAAATTGAACAACTGCGCAGTGAAGCGCAAACGGAGATGGATAGGATACGGGGTCTGCGTGCTCAGGCCGAGTTTGTATTATCACAGCTGCAACAAGCGTTTTCCGAAACTCAAAATGCCCAGCACTTGGCTGAGCAAGCTCGCGATGATGCGCAGAGGCTGCGTGATGATGCGCGGAAATTGCACGAGCAAGCCCAAGAGGCCTCAGCTCTCATCCTGGATCATTGCCGCAGTACCGAACAAGCCAAAGCCGAGGCTAGCAGCGCCGCCGAAGATACGAAAAAATCAATGTTCGAGGCTAGAGCTGTATTGTCGCGTGCTTTTGCTGCGGTTAAGTGGTAACAAGAGACTGCTTATCTACTTGAATTTTAGCCCGTAAGGCGCAATAGCAGTCTTATCGCGTATTGCGCCGTATGGATAATCTCGCCATGCGACGCAATACGCTACGCTATTGCGTCCTACAGTTCTGATGGCACAATTACGCAGTGATAATTTGTGAATTGATCGTTTTTCTGAACCTCATGCCTGTCGCCCGGTTGAATCTGATCCGGCCGGTGTTTTGTACGCCAGCCGTTAACGTCAAATACAAGACAATTACTTTTTGATTAAAGGCGTTCCATAATTCTTAATTTTCGCTTGCATGTCGCTGCTTAATTGTTTGACCAATTCGACGTTGTAAGCGCCAGACGGCAACAAACTTGTTTGAGCTTTAAATAGTTGCTGCGCTGCCACGGAATAAGAGCGTGATAACGCTGCCAGCGAGCTTTCTTTAACAGCTGGATCAATATCGGTGGTAAAGATCGAAAGAGTATTGTCACTGTTGCGAACGATCTCGAAAGTACGGAACTGTTGAGGAAAATCTCTTAATGAGGCTGTTTCCACTTCCCAAAAACCGTATTGAGCGCCTCGATAATCGGGATTAATGGATGGCCTTGGCGTCACCACGTTGCGATGACGGTGTCCCGTGATCCATAAAATAAGATTGGGATAAGCGCTTAGTTTATTCAATAGCGTTGTGCTGGATACCGGAGAATAGTTGCTACCGGGAGTGGTGGTATAGCCGATAGTTACAATCGGTATATGTGCCGAGATGATCATCAGCTTGTCTTCTGCTTGACCTTTGTCGAGTTCACCGATCAGCCAAGTGAATCGTTCGTTACTTAGGTAGCCATTTCCATGATCATCAAAGCCCTCATCGACCTGGGTGTCGTCGAGTACGATGACTTTAATCGGCATATTAGGGTTCGGTTCGAAACTATACGACGCAAAATCGTTATCAACATTGGCTTTACTGAAGCCATGGCCCACTGGATTAGAGTCGGTAGTAAAAAATTCATTCATCCATTCTTTTCGGGTCAGGGGACGGCGATTGGCATCGGCGGCCAGCACTTTCGGCGCGCCATAAGGAAAATTACCAACCGGCCCAACGCCAATAATGTCACCGTAAGGAGTCCTGCCATCGATAGCACCCATGTAGTCGATACGACTATCGACGCCATCGGTGAATAAATCCCCCATTAACAGGATTTCCCGGTTCTCATCAGTATACGCTTGGCGAATGTTGTCATTGGTGATGGGATAAGAACCCATCCAGAAATGATCGTGATTGCCAAGCGTTTGATACCAGGCAATGCTTTTATCCAGTCCAGCCGCTTTAAACTCGTCCTGATAATCATTATGCGGCCCAGGTATGGGGTCGTCTTTATCACCGGAATCAGGTTTTATTTTTTTACCATCGAGGACATCGATATACCATCTAAGCTCGTTGTACTGCGCATTATTGATAACATCACCCAGTGACATA
This sequence comes from uncultured Methylobacter sp., assembly GCA_964547705.1. Classification (GTDB taxonomy): domain Bacteria; phylum Pseudomonadota; class Gammaproteobacteria; order Methylococcales; family Methylomonadaceae; genus Methylobacter_A. The sequence goes on from CAZJOY010000232.1 coordinate 4,725, forward strand.
CCGAAATCAAACGGATTTTTTTTATGTAACGTATTGATAGTCTGTACCGCAGCATCAAGTACTTGAGTGGATAACAGAATCACCGGTGAATAGGCCGATGAATTACCGCCAAGATAACCGCCAAAGATCGCTTGTGCAGGTGTTTCTTCATCAACGATGTGAATATCGGTCATGGTAAAGAAATTCAACAGCTTGGCGGTATTGGTGACCGATGCGCCGTCATAGGCAGGCGGCATGAGGCTCAGTTGCTTGCCGGCATTGACTCCGGCGCCATAATTCCAGGTACCGTAGCCGTTTTGTTGATACTTTGAAATTTGATAGGGGAAAACCGTATCCCAGCCCCAAGGCGTCGAGTCAGGGATGACGGTTCTCTGGCGGGTGGTAAACACATCAGCCGCGATGGGGTAAGAAGCATTATTAACCGTTTCAATGTTAGAGTAGGCGCTTAGGCCGTTACTATCATAAGCTTGAATGGCCACATAATAAGGTGCATCGGAGGGAAGATCGTAAGTTATATTATTCAGTTTCCCTAGCTCCACGCTTACGATGGATGCGGGGCCTGCATAGGGTAGAGGGGCATAATTTAGTTGATAACCCGTAGCGCCTAGGACCGCTGTCCAAGAAAGAAATACTCGATTTTCTTCCATGGCGCTTGATAGCGCCGGTGCGGATGGTTGAGCTATTGCGGGGCTATTGGTTATGATTTGTAATGCACAAATCATGGAAAAGCAATATTCTTTCCATTTCATAATGATTCCTGCCTTTATGTCTTGTTATTAATTTTAGAGACTATTGTTCGACTCTAAACGCGTGACAACATTTCAGAATTTAATTAATCATCCGTCCTTGCTGTCTTGAAACTCACAGACGCTCCCAATAGTCCGGCCATGAAGAAAGCCGTGCCGACCAGGGTGAAACGCAGATTTGCTTCCTGAATGGTCATGTCGCCGGTCGCATAAAGCATGATAATGACGGCGACCAAGCCCCAGCCGACAAAACGCAATACGGCGGCTGTCACCAGTTTACCTAGCGCTTCCGATTCGCTGACCGGCGTGTCCATGCGGTAAGCGACAAAACCGCACATCAGCGCCGGCAGAATGCCCCAGCGCATATGCTCAATGAAGCTTTCCAGGAAATTGAAGTTATCCTTGTAGTAAGTTAACTCGAGAATAAGCGCCGATGCCGAAGTGCTGACAATGAAGCCCATTATCATCATTGCCATATAGAAGCCATAATATCGATCGGATTGCTGGCGTTGATGCCTGAACGTGAACGTCCGTGAAATAAAGACCAGCGCTATCGGAAGGATATAGATCAGGATCGCATAAGCGATCCAGCGTAGCGTAGCGTAATCAAAGTGCGCTAGCGGTTCATCGGGAAACAGGAACGCATTGTGCAGCCAGACCGAAATCTCACGGCCTAACATGATCCCGATGGCGGTGGCAGCGGTAAATAGCAGGATATATTTATAGGTGTGTTTGAGGCGAGCTTCGTGGATGTTGCCGCCGAGCTGTTTCACGGTTGCCCATAACTCATCCTCGCTTGCGCTCCCGAATACCACCAAAGAGGCGAGTAAACGGCAGAGTAAGCCGGTAAGATTGTCCAGCTCCTTTAGCAAGTTGACCGTCTTGGTATAGTGTGGTTCCGCTTCTTTCCAGACAACCACTTTTTCCGACATCGCATTGTAGGAGATACGGATTTCCCCCCATTTCAGGGACGGTTCGTTGAAAAAGCGGCGATAAGACTGTTGATTGGCGTAGTTTTGTATCCGGTCGAAAAGAAGGCAGTTATGAGCCCATTTATATTCGACCGTGGCGCTGGATTTTTCGAAATCGCCGGGGTCGATGCTCGGCACCAGCAGGCGATTGT
>CAZJOY010000233.1:0-5962 GCA_964547705.1 uncultured Methylobacter sp.
TTTTTCCCGGGCATCTTCCCGGTTCAAGTCAATAATTTCATCAAGCCCGCTGATGCCGATCTCCAATCCACGCAAAGCTTTTTGCAACGATTCCTGAAAAGTACGGCCAATAGCCATAACCTCACCTACAGACTTCATCTGCGTGGTCAAACGATCATCGGCTTGCGGGAATTTTTCGAACGTGAACCGTGGCACTTTAGTTACCACATAATCAATCGTCGGTTCAAATGACGCCGGAGTTGCCCCGCCGGTAATCTCGTTTTTCAATTCATCCAGCGTGTAGCCTACCGCCAGCTTTGCCGCCACTTTAGCAATCGGGAAACCGGTTGCCTTGGACGCCAACGCAGACGAGCGCGATACGCGCGGGTTCATCTCGATAACAATCAATCGGCCGTCTTGCGGATTAATAGCAACCTGCACGTTGGAACCGCCGGTATCGACGCCAATCTCACGCAATACCGCCAAAGAGACATTACGCAGGATTTGATATTCTTTGTCGGTCAATGTTTGCGCCGGCGCTACCGTGATTGAATCGCCGGTATGCACACCCATCGGGTCGAAGTTTTCAATCGAACAGACAATGATGCAGTTATCTTTCGAATCACGCACCACTTCCATTTCATATTCTTTCCAACCCAGCACCGATTCTTCGATCAATAGCTCATTGGTTGGCGATAAATAGAGTCCACGCTCGCAGATTTCAACAAACTCTTCCTTGTTATAAGCGATACCACCGCCGCTGCCGCCCATCGTAAATGAAGGGCGAATGACAGTCGGATAACCGACTTCCTGCTGAGCAGCCAGCGCTTCCTCCATAGAATGCGCGGTTTTTGATTTTGCTACTTCATAACCGATTTTCCGCATCGCTTGATTGAACAGCTCGCGGTCTTCGGCTTTATTAATCGCTTCTTTGGTAGCGCCGATCATCTCGACGCCGTATTTTTCCAAAACACCGTTAGCATCAAGATCCAATGCACAATTCAACGCAGTCTGTCCGCCCATGGTCGGCAAGATCGCATCAGGGCGTTCTTTTGCAATAATTTTTTCTACAGTCTGCCAATCGATAGGCTCGATATAAGTCGCATCCGCCATCTCCGGATCGGTCATAATCGTTGCCGGATTGGAATTAACCAGAATAACCCGGTAACCCTCTTCTTTTAACGCCTTACAGGCTTGAGTTCCGGAATAATCAAACTCACAGGCTTGACCAATAACAATGGGGCCCGCCCCCAGTAATAAAATCGATTTTATGTCGGTTCTTTTTGGCATGTTGTTGATTTGCTCTGCTGATTACTTGTTTACTTGTTCCATCATCTCGATGAAATCATCGAATAAAGATTCCACATCATGAGGCCCCGGACTTGCTTCAGGATGACCTTGAAAACTCATCGCAGGACAGTCCGTTCGCTTGATCCCCTGCAAACTGCCGTCAAACAGTGAACGGTAAGTGGCTACTAAATTGTCAGGAAGACTGGCTTCATTAGCTGCAAAACCGTGATTTTGGCTGCTGATCATGACCCGGCCCGTGGTTATTTCTTGAACCGGATGATTGGCACCATGATGACCGAACTTCATTTTCTCGGTTTTTGCTCCGCTGGCTAAAGCCAATAACTGATGCCCTAAACAAATACCGAATACCGGAACTTTCTTTTCCAATATTGTTTTAATCGCCTCAATCGCATAAGTACAAGGCTCAGGATCGCCAGGACCATTAGAAAGGAAAACCCCATCAGGACTCATCGCCAATACTTTTTCAGCCGGTGTTGTTGCAGGAACAACAGTGATGCGGCAACCGCGATTGGCTAATAGCCGAAGAATGTTGCGTTTAACGCCAAAATCGTACGCCACAACATGTTTAGTCAGATTTTCGGCTTGCGTATGTCCGTTTTGCAAATGCCAGATATTTTCAGTCCATTCATAAGGTTGATCGACAGTGACTTCCTTTGCCAGATCCATTCCTTTTAAACCGGGAAATCCTTCAATCGCTTTTTTTGCGGCATCCAGATCAACCGACTCGCCCGCCATAATACAACCGCGTTGCGCACCTTTATCGCGCAAAATCCGGGTTAATTTTCGGGTATCGACATCGGCAATGGCGACGACATTATTATCGATTAAATATTGTTGCAGCGTTTTTTCGCTACGCCAGTTACTGGCCAGTAACGGCAAATCCCTGATGACCAAACCGCTGGCAAAAACACCGGTAGATTCCTCATCTTCGTCAGTCGTCCCAACATTACCAATATGGGGATAAGTTAGTGTCACAATTTGCCGGGCATAAGAAGGATCGCTAAGAATTTCCTGATACCCTGTCATAGCCGTATTAAAAACAACCTCACCCACGGAACATCCATCTGCACCTATGGCTACACCGTTAAAAACCGTTCCATCTTCCAGAACCAATAAAGCAGACCTAGTCAAACACGTCACCTCAAATGTGCAAAACGGGATGACCCCTTAAGGACTCATCCCGTTGTAAAAAAACAAAACTAAGGTAATTTTACGAGATTATGCTGTTTGGGTCATTAACAATTTTCTAAACCTGAACACATCCTGCTTATTATAAAGCTGAGTTGAGCAGCTTGCCTGCTCAAACGAAACTTATGCCCTCTGGGTATAAAGTCTATTTTATCTATGCTCTAAGGGTAAATCAGATTAATGCCAACACCAAACCCTAGCTAAATCAGAGAAGACAAAGAAGAGACTTTTTGCTCAACACCGATAATAGCCCGATTCAAGACGCCAAGATTTTTCTCTTCGATAATTTGCATACCCATCACATAAAAGATGGGCATCCATAACGGATTAATCAGAATCCCGCCCAATGCACTTTTCCAAGTCCGCTTCAGGTTTTTTAACGGATTAAACGACTCTGCCAAAGAATGCACCGGAGACTCGGCAAAAACAGCGGCAATCGGATGCAGGATCATTTTGTCATGCCCCTCAAGTTGAGCCATCGATTCGCGGAGCTTTCGCTCCATATTGTGATAATTTATCCGGGCAAAACCTGCCGAAACAGCAAAAGTAAGCGCGACCAAAGGTAAAAGGATACTCGGCGGCGCTACCGGTGCAAAAGTGGAAGACAACATAACGATGCCAAGTCCCGACATCAAGGCATCTTCTCCTCGCTCCACATCACGATCGATGCCCTTGAGAATTGCTGAAACGGCATTGCCGAACTGATCTGTTAGATAATGTTTTTCTTGTGCCATGGTTATTCTCCTTATGGTAATGCTTTAAAAGCACACCTTATGAAAAATATTATATACGCGAACCTAATACACTGGATCGAGATATAAAATCCAGTAAAAGCCGCGTGTTCTTTGTGCCGGAGTTACCGGCCCACGCCCATTTGTCTTTTATTATTCTCCATAATTCCCAGTTTAATTGAGCTTTTATTCAATCGCAAACATCAAACTCACGATAATGTGGCGCTAATAAAGTTCCCGGATATAAATGAATTTACCGTTACCCTTGTAAATACCAAAAGTAGCGCGGGCCGCATAGCTGGGGTTGACTCCGGCAACGCTACTGCCGCCCAGCAAATAATCGGGAGCACTGATATTCACATCCACACTGCCCGTTCCTCCACCAGTAGGTTTCGATAACGAAAAAGGCAGGACACCTGCTGTGACTTGTCCGCTTGCAGGTGCCAGAGTTGTTGTCCATGCGCCGCCGGTGCTGCGCTGGTAATTGAACAGTGGACCAAACGTTAAACTCGTCACATTATCAGTGTCACTGGGCAGCCAGTTCGCGCCGTTGTAGTACTCGACTGTCGCAGTCATCGGCAAATCCAGCAGCTCAGAACCGTATGCGTTAGGAATATTAACTCGTCCGCTGACAATTTTAATGCCCCCCTCAACCGAAGAGACACTTCGTAATGAAGACACGGCGTCCAAACCGGACGGTTCATCAGCCCGAACAAAAATGTCTGCCGGCGTAACCGGTGTAGTCGGGAATTGATAAACGGGGATACTTGTCGTAGCCACACCGCTGGAAAACTTCGAGGCAAGAATAGTATTGGACTTGAATGTACCGCCCCCGGGATTTTTAGAAGCCGTATCGGTAGCCCCGGCAGCATTCCATACAGACAACGTGACTGCCTTCGCATAGCCAAAGGTATCGTCATAATTAGACGTTGTCGTACCGCCCAGATTAAATGCAGTCACCTGTGCCGTGAACGGCTGCCCGGAATAGACAAAGCCATTCCCATGAGCATCACCCGATGCCGGACAGATGAGCCGTATTGGGCAAGGCATGAATATCTTGGATAACGCATCATATTTCACCACCGTGTCAAAGTGATCGGGGATAAATCTCCCGACATTCCCGCTCGTCCCTATCGTAGTCAACACATTTCCCAGGAAAGTATTGTTCGTGGCCGTCAACGTGATCACACCGACCTCGCCCCATGACAAATTGCTTACTGTAGTCACGCCATTATTAAAACTGCTGCGGGGTATCGCTGTAGTACCGTTCAACGTAACATCTGCCGCTCCGGCACCTGTGGGCGACGCCAGATTATGAGCCAGACTCACGGTTTCTGTTGCATTGTTCGTCCCCAACCCAAAACTGGGAGTAGCTACCCCCAGATTATTAGCTTGGGTGTTGTCGTAGCGAACTGCCGCGATTGTGGCACTAAAAGCGCTACCGGCCTGGATAAAACTTGAACCGCTGGCGTCAAAGGCAGCAGGATTGTCTCCGGCTGACGGCATGGCTAATGCACCTGGAGCGCAGTTAGCCGGATTAACTGAAGTACACTTGATATTCGACAGATTAAAGGCATAAGGCTTAACGACAAAAGCACTGGATGAGCCGGTTAATGTCGCCGAATTGACTGTTTTATTAACCCATAACTTAATCAGCCCAACATCGCTATAGTTGAGGGTAATCGGCGCGTTGCCGTTAGCGTCAAAGGTCATCCCTACAGGCAAATAGCTAATAGCACTACTATTACCGTTGGCTGCAACAGCACTCCCGTTCACACTCATTAAGTTGCCGACACTGCACGATGTTGGATCGATGCACTCGTACCCAAAACTGACAGTTTGTGGCCCAGCCAATGCAGACTGGCAAGACATGGTAGCGGTGTTCGTCCTCACTGCCCGCAAATAATAAGTACCGGAGATTAAGCCCGCTATTTGGTTTGAAATAGCCGTCGCCACGCCATTGGTAGCGCCAGAAAAAATAAAGCCTGCCGTATTGAAGACACTGGCACAACTATCAGCCACTGCGCAATTTACTCCGTCCGGGCAGCATTGGCGAGAATTGGCAGCAACACTCTGCTCATTGGAAAGGGTTACCGATACAGTTGCACCATTAACAGCCGCCGGATAACTCAACGTGGTGCTAGCCACGCCAGTAGCATCGAAAATCACCGTGCTTGCCCCCAATATTCCGCCATTGGTAGCCAGAGTCGCGGTCTTGCCGCTGACGGACGCATCCTTGTTAATGCATGGACTACTATTATCAGCACAGGCGATGACAATGACTGGACTAGATAAACAACTGATACTATTACTTGGTATAGATAACTCGTAGTGATCCGTAGTAGCCGTACAACTACCTCCCCCCGAAAGGGAAATGGACGCAATGGCTGCTTGTGTTACTGCGTCAAAAATAACCCCCGTATTGCTGCCTAACTGTACTGTGCCGCCGCTCAGTAGCGCACCCTGAATAACATTATTGTTACCGAATTCAATTTGGGTATTACTACCGGGAGCGTAAATAAGCCCGTTAAAATCAACGTTCGAATTACCGTTATTAGCGTTGCCGAACGTCATTTGAGCATTGTCGTAAGCGTAAATCTGTAGATTGGCAGTGCTACCCGGAGAATTAAAAAAACTTTGGTTTCCTGCTTTAAATGAAGTATTGAAAAAAAACCCCACAAGCCCCCAAATCGACCCACAAACCAAATCAATTCACCACCCCCCCTTACCACACAAAAAAAACCCCGACCAAA
>CAZJOY010000233.1:5972-6509 GCA_964547705.1 uncultured Methylobacter sp.
ATAAAAATCCGCACAGGCCCCGAATTGACGCTCAAAACAAAGTTATTTCCTACACTCCATTTATCAACAAAATAATCTCCGGCCGACATGATCAGCGTATCCCCGGTTCCACCCGATAAGAGTTCGGAAATATAGTAGTTTCCGCCCGAGAAAGTGCCGCTTCCATTAATCGTAACTTTACCGTAGGACCCGGCCGCCAGTGCCCCGCCAGTTAAAGTGTTATCGGTCCCGCCTACGGCTGGAAATACAGTCGGTGAAAAATCAGGTAAAGTCTGCTGCCCAAGCGGGCTCACACCTAAAGTAGCCGTCATCGACGCGCCGCTACCGCTAGTAGTTAGCGTTCCTGTAGTGCTGGTAATATAACTGTTATTGCCGACGGAAAGACTGTTGATATTCGCAACCACAGGCGCGGCCACGGCTGCGCCACCGGAACTGATAGTGGTCGGCACTGACACACACGTTCCACTGGCCGCCGTTGCCCATCCCAATAAAGCCATCATCAAAAAAATAGTTCTAACAATTAATTTCATCATCCAT
>CAZJOY010000234.1:0-6506 GCA_964547705.1 uncultured Methylobacter sp.
CGAGGGATTTTAAGTCCCTTGCGTCTACCAATTTCGCCACCGAGGCATCGATAACTTTGGTAAGCCGCGTATTATATAGCAACAAAAAAAATAAACCAGACCTCTCTCTAAAAAAAGCGCATATTTTGTTAAATATTGCTTTAACGATAGCGTAAACCCGGTCGCCCGAATGGCCAATAATAGTCGCCCCAGTAATAAGGATAACCAGTATAGTAAGGATTATAGCCGTAACCATCATAACGGCTGTCACATTCGTAAACCGGCCAACGGTAAATGGTCGTGGCTGAAATCATCGGTAAGCGCATCACTTTCTTGCCTATTGTGCGCTCAATATCCCCTACAAGAACGCCGGCAACGGTGATCTCGGTATTTTTGGTATAAACAGCGGGATCAAGAAACTCTTGAGTTTTAAAAACGAATCGTCCTGCATTCGGTTTATCCGTTTCCGGTTCGCCCTCCCAGTCTAGGGGATAATACAGAACTTGCACCAGGGTAGCATTCTGTTCATTTTCCACATCGGTAATGATGCCTCCCCAGCGCACCGGCGCATCCTTATAACCGGCAACGTTCTGAATTGCCTGAGTATAGGAAATATCATTCGAAGGAGGATTTTTTATCGCAGTGGGCAAATTTGCACAAGCGTTCAACATCAATAAACAGATGATTAATAAATACCGTTTCATTCTTATTCTCCTTGTTTATAAATTTTTATACCCATTCGTTTGAGCAGACGAACTGCTCAACTCAGCTTTAATCGTCACTTTCTGATCATACTTAATCAGAAAACCTGCACTAACGCCATTGTTAAAGATACCTATTCCTGCAACTACGCCGGATTGCAGTACAATATGCGCCCTGTCCAACTGTCCAGCTGTGTTTCTATGAATAAACAAAAAAAACTGCTCCGTTCCGATATACGCTACGAATGTGGCGACGCTTTTTACGAACGGGGACGCAGCTATTTTGAAAGAGGCATGGTCATTACTTTTGCGGTCAAAAGCGAAGGCGCTCTTTTTGCTCAGATCAATGCCGCCGTTCAAGGCAGCCATAAAGACCCGTACCGGCAAAATATTCGCATCGTCTGGCGTCCCGACTACAGGGCGGCCGAGATTGAAGGCGACTGCACATGCCCGGTCGGCTATAACTGCAAACACGTTGCCGCTGTTTGCCTGATGTATCAAAGCCCCAACCAAGACACTTCTTCACAGGAGACAAAACCCAACTGCCTCGATTGGCTCGACAGTCTTCATCAGCGAGCGCCCGTGCAACACGATATTCGCCAAGATTTTATCGCCTACATCCTGAAGAAGCCCGGCAATGCGAAATACGAATTCACTATAGACCTGTTAGTCACCAAAGAAAAGAAAACCGGAGGATTGCACAAAGGCAGAAAAACCGTCTTGAATAGCCTGCGTTATAGCTATTCCCACCTCAATTACGTCCAACCGGAAGACCAGGAAATTGCCAAACTGCTGACAGCGCTTAACCCTTCTTTTAAAGATGAACCACTGATTGCCGGCGCAACCGGCTATTTGGCGTTATCCAAGTTACTGGAAACAGGCCGTTTATTCTGGAAAGACGTTGAACAAGCGCCGTTAAGAAAAGGAACCGACCGCGAGTTAAAATTTAGCTGGCAAACAACCGATAACGGCGATTATCAATTAACGGCCAAAATCGATCCGTCCGCAACGCTGCTGTTAACAGATCCGCCACAATACCTGGACGAAGCATTGGGATTGATCGGTCCATTCAAAGCTCATCATCTTTCAAGCGATCAACTTAGCGCAATTCTGGCCGCGCCGCGCATCCCGCCCGAATATGCCGATGAGTTCAGCCAACGCCTGATTATCGAACATCCCGGACTGCCGATTCCTGCGCCTAAAAAAGTCGAATTAATCGAAGCCGATCAGCTATCTCCTACGCCTAAACTTTTGTTATTCGGCCATCAGCTCAGCGCCCAACAGTACACCCATTTTATGGCCGTCAGCTTCAGTTACGGCGAATGGACGATTTCCGCAACGCCCTCGGAAGATTACAGCGTCGTGAAAACCCATCGCGGCCTAATCCGGATTAAACGCGACATCGAAACCGAACAACTGGCCATACATCGCTTGACTGAGCTGGGTTTTATCCCCGCCCCATCCATAGAAACCGGCGTACAAGAGCTGCTGTTGTTCAGTCCGGCTAAAACGCCAATGGATAGCGCCGCACGCTGGGGAGAATTTCTGCAGGACACCCTGCTGGAACTCGAGCAGGACGGCTGGACCATCGACATCGATGAAAGTTTCCTGCTGAACTTCCAAACCGCCCACAACTGGGACGCCCAAATCAGCGAAAGCCAGCAAGACTGGTTCGAAATGAGCTTTAACATCGAAATAGACGGCCAGCCCCTGCCCTTGCTGCCGTTAATCATGCCGGTGCTGGAAAACTACGACCCCGAAAACCTGCCGGAAATGCTCAGCATCCCGTTGGGCGAGCACAACTACCTGAGCCTCCCCAGCAGCAAAATCAAGCCTTTCCTGAACGTGTTGATAGAGCTGTTTAACAGCAGCACCATGGGCCAAGACGGCTCGCTAAAACTATCCCGTTTTAACGCCGCAATGCTGGCCGACCTGGAAGAACACAACCACGGCATATTCTCAATCAACGGCGGCAAAGAGTTGCGGGAGCTGGGGCAAAAGCTGAAAAACTTCAGCGGCATTGAAAATGTCGCCCTGCCTGACAACTTGCAGGCGGAGCTACGGCCTTACCAGCAACATGGACTCAACTGGCTGCAATTTCTACGGGAATATAAATTTTCCGGCATCCTCGCCGACGACATGGGCCTCGGAAAAACCATACAGACGCTGACCCACCTGTTACTCGAAAAACAAAGCGGCCGCATGAGCCTGCCCAGCCTGATCATCGCACCGACCAGCCTGATGAGCAACTGGCGCAGGGAAACCGAACGCTTCACGCCCGACTTGAAAATCCTGATCTTGCAGGGCACCGAACGCAAACAGCTGTTTTACAAAATCAGGGACTACGACCTGATCCTGACCACCTACCCGCTGCTGCCGCGAGACGAGGAAACACTGCTCGAGCACGAGTACCATTACCTAATTCTGGACGAAGCCCAAACCGTTAAAAACCCGCTGTCCAAAGCCGCCCAACTGGTGCGCCGTATCAAAGCCAATCACCGGCTTTGCCTGACCGGCACGCCGATGGAAAATCATCTGGGCGAACTGTGGGCGCAATTCGACTTCCTGATGCCGGGCTTTCTGGGTGACATCGCCACATTTAAAAAACACTACCGTACCCCCATTGAGATATATGGCGATAGCGAAAAAAGAGCAAAGCTGTCACGCCGGATTGCGCCGTTCATGCTGCGCCGTACCAAACACGAAGTCGCCACCGAATTGCCGCCTAAAACCGAAATCATCCGTTCGGTCCCGCTTTATCAAAAACAAGCCGCGCTGTACGAAAGCATCCGCCTGACCATGGAAAAGAAAGTCCGCGACGCGATTGCCGAAAGAGGCATGTCGCGCAGCCACATCACCATTCTCGACGCCTTGCTTAAACTGCGCCAGACTTGCTGCGACCCGCGCACCTTGCCATTGAAAGAAGCGCAAAAAGTGCAGGAATCCGCCAAGCTCGACCTGCTGATGGAAATGCTACCGGAGCAGCTGGAAGAAGGCCGCCGGATTCTTGTCTTTTCGCAATTCACACGGATGATTGCGTTGATTGAAAACGAATTGAACGCCCGGAAAATCGGCTACGCCAAACTGACCGGCCAAACCCGGAACCGCGACGAAGCGATAGAGCGCTTCAAAAGCGGCGAAGTAAACGTGTTCCTGATCAGCCTGAAAGCCGGCGGCGTCGGCCTGAACCTGACCGAAGCCGATACCGTGATCATCTACGACCCCTGGTGGAACCCCGCCGCCGAAAGCCAGGCCGCGGACCGCGCCCATCGTATCGGCCAGGACAAACCGGTTTTTATTTATAAGTTGATTACCGAAAATACCGTCGAGGAAAAGATTATCGCGATGCAGGACAAAAAGCGCGCCTTGGCTGAAGGAATTTACAAAGGCGGCGACAAAGAAGAATCGTTGAAGCTGACAGCCGAGGATTTGACGGCGTTATTTGAGCCGTTGACATAAAGACCTAACCACGCAATATCAAAACACTGCGAAGCTATATATAATGCATATATAGCTTTTTATGAGGTGCTTTATGTCGACTGGATCAGTTTTTATAAACAACCGAACGCAGGCCGTCAGACTTCCCGCCGAGACCCGCTTTCCTGAAAATGTAAAAAAAGTCACCGTGCGCGTGGTCGGTCAGGACCGTGTGCTATCTCCCGTTGAAAACAGCTGGGACAGTTTCTTTCTATCCGAACAACGTGTTAGCGATGATTTTATGACTGAACGCGCATCACAGGAACAGCGGGAAAGGGAAGCGTTTTAATGCTGAAATACATGCTGGACACCAACATTGCGATCTATGTGATAAAAAACCGTCCGCTTAATGCATTAGCTACCTTTAACCGCCATGCCGGTCAAATGTGTATCAGCGCTATCACCCTTGCCGAGTTATTGCACGGCGCGGAAAAAAGCGCCAAGCCGGAACACAACCTGCGGCAGGTTGAAGATTTTGTTTCCCGGTTAGACGTACAGTAATACAGCAGCGGAGAAAATAGTACATTTAGCGCTAAAGCTGATTTTAATATTTGTTCGGTATAAGCTGCGAGATCATCCTGTCTTTTCCAACATTCTGACATTCCAGCTAAAATTGAATACCACCAGCGGGGGTCTTTACCTTGACTATATAATTCGGCTATTTCCAACGAGCTAGGCAAATCATTCCAATTAAGAATGGCTTGTAGTCCCTCCAAAGCAACTCCTGCATTCTGCTCTCCCAATTGCTGCTCTAACCGTTTTTCAGGTGTTAGGATAGAATCAACACACTGTAATTTTGCAAAATAAACATCGGCTAACCACACCATCCAATCCAGCTCCCCGGCGCGAATTAAATCTAGCTGTTCTTCAAAATCACTACGCTTTTTTTGTTGGGTATCACGCTGTTTTTTCTTGTTCTTAACGTTTCGACTTATATATTTCCAACGCCAATCCTCGATTTCACATTGGCACTGGCACCTCAATGCCTCGGCTAATTCAGGATGAGTACAACCAAAGTCATAATGAATTGTTCTTTTTCATTATAATAATCTTTTTCGGTAATTAAAGAAAATGCCGAACTAATAATTTGGTTAATATCACATTCAAATCTAACCAATTACTGAAAATCATGCCAGAATCTCCCGATACTTGTTAAATCATCCTGTTCGCGCAAGGCAATATAAAACAGCGTTATCACATGCTACTGATTTGCACTGAGCCAATCTTTGATAATATCCTTGCGATAGCTACTGTAACTGGTGCTAGACTTGAGCTTTGAAAACCACAACCAAAGTCTGTTAGCCTCAATATCTATGCTGAACAACGTACGCGTTAAAACTTCATCAAAAAAACGCAAGGCTTCACGACTTCCTTTGCCTTCATCCAGCTCAATTTTACTGAGTCGATCAAACAGTTCAGGCAACGAATCAAGTGGCAAGGAATGCGCCAAACTCCACAGCCCACCTATTGATTGATTTTGAGGGCCTCGGTAACTAACATGATCAGTTACAAGTTGAACTACGTCCTCAATGTTGTAATGGGCTGTATAAATACAAGACATCACAGCTTCTCTTAAACGAAGATTATCACTGCTTATTTGAAATTGATCTTTAGCCGCTTTAACGGGGAGGTATTTTCCATTTGGAATGGCATTTAATAAGCCCAAAGGCATCATGCCTTTCGGCATAGTGAGCATCGTTATCACAAAAAATCCCCAGTAATTCCTCTTTAAGTTCTGGCTGCTGCTCACCGTAACTGATGGCGTTCAATACAATAGAGCGCAAATGAAATTGCCGTGGTTCCCTTGATAATATCGCTTTAAATTCATCTGCCATTTCCGGCACCGATAACGCACCCAATGGTTCATTTGTCCAATCCTGGGCTCGAAACCAAGGGTCTTTTTCCGCAAGTTTTACCAGAGCATTAAGTAGCGCTTTACGGCTGGACAGAGAAAGGCAACTAACGTCACCGAGCACTAAAACGCCATAAGGATCGCCTGCCATTAAAGCATCGGCATGTTCGGGCAACAATTGCACTAGCCATGCGTATAAGCCTCGCAATTCCGGTGCAGGATAACTATTGACGCACAACCAGCTGCATACACGGGAAACAGGCAGCCCTTCACGGATGGATTTGACCAACCAACACGCCGCCAAATATTCGGCAATGGTGCGGTGAGAATAATTAGTCAGCCCTGAAAAAAGCGCCCCAACATGCTTACAGATACCGAGACTCCGATCTTAACCGGTAACAAGCTCTTAAGCGGAACCCATTTCAACGAATAGCGTTTTTTGGGTACCTATCAGCCGAATCCGGGAGGGTTTAATCGTTTTAACGATCAAAATCAGC
>CAZJOY010000235.1:0-6506 GCA_964547705.1 uncultured Methylobacter sp.
GGTTGAGTTATTTTATCAACCTATCGGGCTGTCCGTTTTTATTAGACCACTACAGAATCGTTATGAAAGGTACTAACGACCTACACGCCTTCTGAACAATGGATTGAATCCGTCCTTAACGCATTACAAAAAACAATTAAAACCTTCACCCTTAAAACACTGTGCGCCTTCAGCAATTAATCAACCGTTTTAAACGACTGGAATTCGACAGGTAGAATTAGCTCCGTTTAGATAATGATGTGGCTACACTAAACCGGACACATTTTTTAAAATAACCTCAAAAAAATGAGAGTCCAAATGAGCCAAGAAAAACCCAACACCTATACAGCCGAATTCCGAGCCTTAGCAGTCAAGTTGGCGAACGAATCCGATAAACCGATCGTCCAGGTCGCTAAGGATCTCGGTATTAACGTCAATACCTTATATACCTGGATCGGCAAGTACAGCCGTCCTAAAAAGAACAATATAGCGGTACGCTCCGACGACCATCTTTACGATGAACTCAAGCGGCTGAAAAAGAAGTCGCCCGACTGACGGAGGAACGTGATTTGCTAAAAAAAGCGTCGGCGTACTTTGCCAAGGAACACCGGTCGACTGCATGGACAGGAAATGATCCCGTCATTTCTCTGCATTCCCCACATCCCTGTGGGTTATGCTGGAGGTAGGTAGAAAACCGCTCCATGCATTTTCTGCATTCACCACGTCTCTGTGGCTTAGCAACGCAGGAGCAATTGCCGAGAAGTATACCTGGATCAAGCAACAGGCAAGGGCATTTACGGTAGAAGCGATGTGCCGGTTCATGAACGCCCGAAGTGCCTACTACGATTGGCTACAGCGCGACCCCACGGCGGGCGAGCAAGACGATAGAGTTGTCTGAGATGATCCAAAGCGCATTTGGGAAAAGCCTGGCGACTTACGGCACTCGCCGCCTCAAGGCCGCATTATTCGCCCGAAACCGAACCGTCAGCCGTCGGCGTATCGGCCGGTTGATGCAGGAAGCGGGACTCGCTTGTAAAACTAAACGTAAATTCAAAGCGACGACGAATTCGAAGCATGATCAACCGGTTGCCCCAATCATCTAGACCGGCAGTTTGCCGTGGAGGGTCCCTGTCGCCCGTTGACTACGAGTCGCAGTTCAAAGCGGCTTAACCTTGTGTCCGGAAAAGTGTTGAGACATCACAAGTGATGCGGGAGCGGTTTGTTTAAAATGCAGACGGACATCCTCATGTAGGCTGCTTTGGTTTCCTTTATGGTCTCAAGGTTACGACATATCAACCAATTTAACATAATATACATATTTGGAAGCTGAATGGCTTGGTGTCTTTCCGCTTTCATCGCTTTCTATTCCTAGGGTTAGGGCGCTTGCAATCATTATTGACGCGGCTATTCCTATTCGCTTTGATGCGCTCTCCCACGCGTTTTTTACGTCTCCTTCGCTTCTAGCGATAGCGGCGGCTATTAAAACTTCGGTTCTATCGATTTCTAGTGCATCCGCTATTTTTATCGCGGTTTCATCCCCTAATTGTCCTCTTTTTCTGATCTGTGAGATTCTTTCGCGTGCAATATTAAGCGCGTTTGCTGCTTTGTTGTCGCTTCCGTATTTTTCTTTTAAATCATCAATATAGTCAATTATGGTTTTCATCTTTTTTCCTCATAGTAGCATCTTGCTACATTATCGCTTGACATTTTAAATTTGTAACTTGTATTATCTTGCCACATGTAGCAATTTGCTACTAATTAACCATAGAGGCAAGCCTATGAGTACACAATCCGCAAAAACACCTACGCCTAGCGAAAACGTCGCATTGACATTATCGCCAGATGAATACGATTTTTTGATTCGCTTGCTTGGCGACAATAGTTACTCTGGTCAGCATATACCAACTCAAATCTATCAAAAGCTTAGATTTGTTACATCGAATATCGGGGACGCTTGCCGCCATTCTGCTCATATCCCCGAAGCTCCGGGGCAGGGTGGCATCAATGATTATTGTCCAGAATGTGACGATGAAGGAACTATTGAATCTTTTGACTCAGTTATTCCTTGCCCTTATTGCTCAAAGGGGCAGAGTGGCAACCAATGAGACTTTTATTAATTTATTCTCTTTGGGTTTTTACTCTTTGGTTTTCCTTTCTTTTGGGTGCTTCTTATTGGGACACTCATTATGCATGTTCGCCTGTGGTGGTTATTGGTAATGGTAGCTTTTTTTCTGCTGGCTCTTGGCCCTGGTTATTCGGGCAGGGTGGTAACCAATGAGCCAATTCACTGATGCTGATATGGATCAGCTTTTTCATTTAATTGACGGTTTACTTATCTCTGTTGGTTTATCTGCGCTTATTTTGGGCGCTTTTCTCGGCGTGTATCTAAATGGTCGTTATGAGTTATGGCTTCGTTTTAAACGTGGTGGAGATTATTGCCCGCTTTGTAATCAACATAAAGGACAGGGCGGTAACCCATGATTTGCCTTTTCTGTAATGGTCAAGGCGTAGACCCTCTTGATATATCCCCTTGTGAACATTGCTGTGGCACCGGCTCCGAACTTCTTTTCATCGTGCCGGATGATCATCAAGACGGTCCTTGCTTTTGTGACCATTGCCAGCCTTTTTGATTGAGATTAACTGATGTCTATTAAAAAAACACACGGCGCTTTAGGTCAGCAAACCGCTAATAAACCGTCTGATTTCAATGCATTTTGTGTCACTGTTTATAGCGCAAGCGCTACCGTTATGGATTTCGAAACATATTACGGTTATTACGAGGACCTCTTGCGCGTCCTTTTCTGGAACCCCGATGTTGATACGCCTATGGCTATTGCTCAGGCAGAAGAACAACAAAAAAACGCTAAGGGTATCGTATGTCAGCATTAACCTTCGATTCCGAATTTGCTGAGAAATTCATGCAGCTTCCGGAACAGCTGCGCCATAAAATCAAGCCGCCCAAAAAGCAGACGCAAGAACAGAAAGCCGCTCAGCAACTGCAAGATATGCGTCGTAATTTATCAATATTCCCGGTGGAATATCGCCGCTCCGTGAAGAGGGAGAAACCGAGAGATGAGCGGCGCGGCGATTGCCCCCCCTATACTAACAGGGGGGGAAAGTCTGATGACCTCCTACCATCGGTAGCGGCGTTGGAAACTTTCAGGATTGAATCCTTTGGTTACCGTGGCAAGTATTCATTTGTTGCTATACCCAAGCCTGATAAATCACGGTCTGCTCGTCATAGTTTTGTTGATTGGGTTACTTTTACTTTTAGTCGAATTCTTCATCCGATTCCGCTTCATAATGGTGCTGCTGTCTTTTCTGATCATGATTATGTAGTCGCTTTATCTGCCCAGCTTTATGATGTCTTTGGCTTTGGTGTTGTATCTCAACGTTCAGCAGGTCTGAACTTTTATGAAAAGTCCTATGACCTTGGGCACAATGGTTGGGGCTTTGTTTGCATTGGTGGTCAAAACGAAACCGTATCCGTTACTGTAAAGGGTCAGGGCCTTTTATCGGCTAAACCTGGATGGGAACGTCGTCTTTTTAACTTCCTTGAGTCTATTCCCAAAGTCCGCATAACTCGTGTTGATCTGGCTAACGATAACTTCAGCTCTAAAGTATCTGTTGATGATTATCTGGATATGTATAAAGCCGACCTTTTTAAAAGTCGTGGTCGCCCTCCCGAAGTAGAGCAAGCCGGTAACTGGATTAATCCCAATGGCAAGGGCCGAACCCTTTACATTGGTTCCCGCAAATCCGGGAAATTGCTGCGTATCTACGAGAAAGGTCTGCAACTTGCCAATGGCTATCACGAAAAATTCCCCAATTGGCTACGTGTTGAACTTGAATTAAAAAATCAAGATCGGGAAATCCCTTTCGAAGTGCTTTTGCGTCCTGGTCAATACTTGGCCGGTGCTTATCCGGCCTTGGCAAATCTTCATAAAGTTCAAGACATAATCAAAACCGCCAAGAAAACCGTTCAAAGCACGTTTGAACAGTCCATTGAAGTGACTCGTCACCAATTTGGCAAGCATATCTGGACACATATCCAGCTGCTAGGTGCTGATGAAGCCATACGCCGTTTAACGCATGGTAAAGAAGAAATCCCGCAAAAACTTAACTTCGATACTTTTGCACAGTTCGAAGAATCCGATTACCTGCATTTCGCGGTATCACAACCACAAACCACAATGATGGAGTTGAATTTATGAGAATGAATGTTATGGGGTGGAAACACTCCCAAGGCGAATTTAATGGTAATCCTTACAACTATGTAACTCTGTATTGCGTTGCAAAAATGGAACAAAAAGATACACAGCGTGGTGCAGCGGGTATTGATATGCGTGGTGATCCGTCCTTGGTTGAAAAGCTTCGTAAAATCGAATTCAACGCCATTATCCCGCTTGAGGTTGAAACTGAAGCCCGTGCTATTGGCAAAGGGCAGTTTGTTGACACCGTTGTTAATGTTTCTCCGGTTCAGGTTAACAAAGCGCCTGCTTAGTCATGTTAGATAAAGAATTAAAAATACATAGTTCTGTCCCGTTCTATGCCGTAGTGATGCTTTTTTTTCTAATTGTCATTATGTCGGTTTTTTTATCTTATTTTCTTTATTGGTTTGTTTATCAGGTTGGCGAAGATGCAGGTATAGATTACTGCATAGCTCAGCCTGCTGAATGTGTAGTGAGGCCTTAATTAATGGACATTATAAAACAACTAAAACGCATTGCCCGTAAAGCTCGCCGTTACCACACCCGTCATAAACACATGCCTCCGGCCTGTTTTACCCCTGTTGACCATTCCAACAAAGGTCATGCCCTTGTTAGCTCTGGCTACTATCGGGATTAGCTATGGCTTTTTATTGTCGTGGCGATACTATCACTAATAATGCTTTTTCGGGTTATCGATACATTGAATCGCGTGTTGTGGCGCTTGGTAATGGACTGCCTGACCCTATTACGTTTTCTGATGCTCAGGCAGTTTGCGCTCATAACACCAACTTTCCTACTGCTATTGATGCACAAATCCTCTATTCCGATGGAGCATCTCCTGACTCGTTAAAAACGCTTTTCGATCAGTATTTCGCATTAGACCCGACAATGTTTGAACTTGTTTTCGGTTCCTTCATGCTCGCTTTTGTTAGCGGTCATGTCTTGGGCCGTGTCATTTCTGGCTTGCGCAAAGCAGGCTAAAAAACCGTGGTGTTTCGGTCAAACACATTTTTTATATAGGTAATAAATTATGAAACGTAAAAAAATCTTCCGTTATGGCGCTTCCGTTGCCACCTTATCCGTTGCCGGAGTTGGTGCGGCTCATGCCGATGCCGTAGCAGCTGTAACAGCTGCAATCACACAAGGCGAAGCACTGATGAACTTAATAGCGCCGGGCGTGATTGGTATTGCTGCAATCATGTTAGGCGTTGGTCTAGCTGTGTCCTGGCTGCGTAAATGATATTTTCGCTCGTTCTTGCGTCCATGCTGGGGTTCTGCTTCGTCACGGGTTACATGAGCGGTAAATATTAAAAATTAAAGTGCGCTGTTAGTCGACCGGCGCTATCAGCGTATTTACACACTTTTATTATTATGTCCTATCCATTTACACCTAAAGGCCGTTCTGCCGTCGATCCTTTTGTTCTTACACCGCTTAAAGCGGGTTTTCTTACGGGTTTTTTGTCTTTTTTGCCCTTGTCGGCATATGCTGATACTGAAACTTATCCCGTTACAAAATATTACTTGGATAATGGTATCAATTTCACTTCCGCTCAAGAAGCTTGTGTAAGCTGGGAAACTCGACGGGGTGCTGCGGGAAATTATGTTCCTGGCCCGGCTACTGAAACAGCAACTACTTTTACTTGTTCTTATTATTTAAATGGTACAGGTCCACTAGTTCCTGATGGGCCTTATAGCATTACTTTTAGTTGCCCTAATGGCGGTTCTGTTGATCCTACCTATACACTGTGCGTTGTTCCGACTAAAGTATGTATCGATTTTTCAAGTAGTTATGTGGAAAACGGTGTAACTAATAATTGTCAATATAAAATTACAAAACCTTTAACTCAGGCATGCCCTGAGACTTCGCAGCTTCAAGCCGAGAACAATTGTATCGTTTATACTTGTCCTGATGGTAAGCAAGGCTTTTCTACGCCTAATGATCTTTCTGCGTGTTCTGCTCCCCCACCGCCTGCACCTGAGCCGCCGCCACCGAGTCCACCACCTCCTACGCCTGCGCCGCCGCCACCGAGTCCGCCGCCGCCTGCACCTGAGCCGCCGCCACCTAGTCCGCCACCTCCTACGCCTGAGCCGCCGCCTCCCTCGCCTGAGCCGCCACCACCTCCACCTATTGTGATTGTGATACCGCCGCCCGACGTGACGCCGCCACCGCCACCGCCTGAGCCTACGCCTACGCCTACGCCTGAGCCCACGCCTACGCCCACGCCTACGCCTACGCCTGAGCCCACGCCTACGCCCACGCCTACGCCTACGCCCACGCCCACGCCTACGCCTACGCCCACGCCCACGCCTGAGCCC